>JAQUHG010000180.1 GCA_028683735.1 Tolumonas sp.
CTGGCCGGTTATACCGCCTATGCCCGCGCCGGTAAACCGGCATTGGTGGCTGGTATGTTGGGCGGGCAGATCTCGTTAACCATTCATGCCGGTTTTCTGGGCGCGTTAGTTGCCGGATTACTCGCCGGTTGGGTGGTTGATGTACTGAAAAAAATGCCGGTACCAAAATCATTAAAACCGCTGATGCCGATCTTGATCATTCCGATTTTTTCGGCATTGATTATTGGCGCACTGATGTTTGAAGTGGTCGGGGTGCCGATCGCTAACCTGATGGTTTTTCTGGCGGAATGGCTGAAAACCATGGGGACAGCCAATGCGGTGGTGTTAGGCGCATTACTGGGCGCCATGATCGCATTTGATATGGGTGGCCCCATCAATAAAACGGCGTTTTTCTTTGGCTCAGCTATGATTGCGGAAGGTAACCCGACCATCATGGGGGCAGTGGCGACGGCCATTTGTATTCCGCCGTTAGGGCTGGGTTTGGCGACAAAATTGAATAAAAAACTGTGGTCCAGCCAGGAACAAGAAGCAGGTTCGGCGGCGTTGGCGATGGGCTGTATTGGCATCACGGAAGGGGCGATCCCGTTTGCGGCAGCGGATCCGCTGCGGGTGATCCCCAGTATTTGTGTTGGCTCGGCGGTTGGTAGTGTGATGGCCATGTTATCGGGCGTGGCCGACCACGCGCCACACGGCGGGCCGATTGTGTTGCCTGTGATTGATAACCGTTTGATGTATTTAGTGTCTATCGCTGTCGGTGTCGTGGTGACGGCGTTATTGATTAATTTTCTGAAAGCACGTTCAGGCCAGCATGTTGAAACAACATCGCCTGAACGTGTCTGATCCTGGAGTATTTAAACATGAAAATTGTTGCCGTCACGGCTTGCCCGACGGGTATTGCGCATACCTATATGGCAGCGGAGAAATTACTCGCGACAGCGAAAGAGTTAGGGCATGACATTAAGGTCGAAACACAAGGTGCGATGGGCATCGAAAATGAGCTCACGCTGCATGATATTCGGGCGGCTGAAGTGGTGTTGATGGCGATCGATATTGTCATCGAAGGGGAAGAGCGTTTTGACGGTATGCGAGTTATCAAAGTGCCGATCCAGGATGCACTGAAAGATCCGAAAGCGGTATTTAAGCGACTGGAAGCCTGATCTCCGGTTTATCTGGCTGGCCAGAGAGCACTCTATGCGTAACTATAAGATCGAATATCGCTGCTTATTACCTCATGGTTTGCATGCGCGCCCCGCGACGCAGCTGGAGGCGGTGTGTCAGCGTTTTTCGGCCACTATTGAATGGTGTAATCGGCGTAACGACCGCTGTGCAAATGCCAAAAGTGTGTTGGCATTACTGAGCACCGATACCTTGTTTCGCGATGTGTGTGACATTGTGGTCTCTGGCCATGATGCACAACGTGCAGCGAATTCATTACGTCATTTCTTACGTTATGAACTAAACGAGCAAGACGATAGCGCGGTGGGGCAAAACAGCTTTGTGGTGCCACGCAACCTGCGGGCCAGTCAAAGTCAGATCTTTCCCGGCCTGGTGGCGAATGCCGGATTTGCCCGTGGTCAGCTGGTGTTATTTGACTCACCAGAACCGAGCTTACCGGTCGATTTACCGCTGGAAAAAACTGAAGAACAACAACGTTTATTACAGTCAGCGCTAACCCAGTTACAACAGCAACTCAGCGCACAATACCGACAAGCCAGCGCACAGACTGCGCAGATATTGCAGGCGCATTTATCGCTGCTGAGCGACATTATTTTTCAGCAAAAATTATCGGCGTTGTTGACTGATTCGCCAACGCTGGCACACGCCATCCTGCAGCTACAGCGAGACTATCAGACGCAATTTATGGCATCTGACAGCCCTTATTTGCAGGAACGCGAATTGGATCTGCGCGATCTTTGTCAGCAATTACTGGTGTTGATTTATCCGACATGGGCGAAGGCGAAAACGTTACAGCTGCAAACAGCCAGTGTCGTGCTGGCTGATGAGCTGACGCCCAGCCAGTTTTTATTGCTCGAGCGACCGCATTTACGGGCGTTGTTACTTACCAAAGCGGCACGTACATCACATGCGGTGATTTTGGCCCGAGCTGCCGGGATCCCGGTGCTGACTGGTATGTATGATAGTCGTCTGACTCAAGCGGCCGGGCAAATGGTGTGGGTTGATGCCAATGCCGGGTTTTGTTTGTTGCAACCTGATGCCGTAGCGGAGCGTTATTATGCGTTAGATGAGCAGATCAAACTAAAACGGCTGCAGCAATTACAAATGCGTAGCCAGGCGCCGGGTGTCAGTGCTGATGGGCAACGCTTAGAGATTGCTGCCAATATCGCTTCGGCGTCAGATGCGCTGCTTGCGTTTCAATCTGGCGCGGAAGGCATCGGTCTGTTTCGCACTGAAATGCTGTTTATGGATCGCGAGCAACCTCCGGATGAAGAGGAGCAGTATCAGGCCTATGCTGCGGTATTAACGGCAGCAGGCGGCAAGCCGGTGATCATTCGTACCTTCGATATTGGTGGCGACAAACCGGTGACTTATCTGCCTGCAATCGCAGAAACCAACCCCTATCTCGGTTTACGCGGCATCCGTCTTTACCCTTATCAGGAAACCTTATTTCGTACTCAGCTTCGTGCGTTATTGCGTGCAGCAGTGCATGGCCCGTTAAAAGTCATGTTGCCGATGGTGTTACAACCGGAGGAAGTCATCTGGGCGCGGCAGTTAATGGCCGAAGAGCTGGCCGGATTACAGACGGCAGATATTCCGCATGCGCAATTTTCCCTCGGTATCATGCTGGAGATCCCTGCTGCGGCATTACAAATCAGCGCCTTTTGTCCACTGGTCGATTTCTTCAGTATCGGCAGTAACGATCTCACACAATATTTACTGGCCGTTGATCGCAATAATCCGCAGGTCGCGCGTTATTACCAAACTGCACATCCGGCGTTATGGATCTTATTACGGCAAATGGTCTTGCAGGCGCATCAACACGGTCGCTGGATCGGCTTATGTGGCGAATTGGCCAGTGATCGACGCTTCCTGCCGCTGTTATTGGGCTTAGGGCTGGATGAACTGAGTCTGGTCACACCGCAGATTGCCGAAACGAAGGCGTTATTATCGCAACTGAATGCCGGGCAATGTCGTGAATTACTGGCCGAGGTTTGTGCCTGTGCCAACAGTGAACAGGTGTTGGCGAGCTTAAATACTGGCTCGGTGGCTGCAGTGCGTTCCATGCTGAGTGAAGAGTGCATGACTTTACAGGCTGATTGGCGCAACAAAGCCGAAGTGCTGAAAGGGATGGTGGACACGCTCT
This sequence comes from Tolumonas sp., assembly GCA_028683735.1. GTDB lineage: Bacteria > Pseudomonadota > Gammaproteobacteria > Enterobacterales > Aeromonadaceae > Tolumonas. The sequence goes on from JAQUHG010000180.1 coordinate 3,323, forward strand.
GGCTGGCAGGGCGAACACAGCAATCGTTACAGTTGGAAGAAACACTCTGGCAACGCGAAGAAGCTTATTCGACCGGGCTTGGGCATGGTATTGCCATCCCGCATGCGAAAACCGATGTTATTGAGCATTCGGCGATCAGTATTGCCCGATTAGCTCATCCGGTGGATTGGGGCTCGTTAGATGGTCAGCCAGTCGATTTAGTGATCATGCTGACGTTGAATGCGCAGCAAGGTGCCGATGAGCATCTGCGTATTTTTTCGCGCTTAGCGCGTCGCATGATGTATGACGAATTCCGGCAACAATTACGTCAGGCACCCAATGCGGCTGCGTTGTGTGCTTTGTTGCAACAAGAATTGGAGATGTAGTACTTTCCTTTTAATGAGCGTGCTTTTTAATGTGTGTCTTTCGGCGGATCGTTCGATCCGCTATTTTTCCAACCGATATTCAGTGGGTGTGCGACCGGTCTTTTTCTTAAATACCCGGCAAAAATAGTTGGTGTCCCGAAAACCGCAGCGATGCGCGATCTCTTCCAGATGCATCGGATAACGGCGCAACATAAATTTAGCGCGGTCGATGCGTACATACACCATGTAGTCGGCAAAATTCATGTGGCCTTGCTGGCGGAACAAACGGGATAGGTGGTTGGGGCTGATATTAAACCGATCCGCCACCGAGTCGCGGTTAATGGCTTTATGAAAGTTTTCCTGCACGTAGATACAGATCCGCTGAAACACACTGTGTGCGCGTTGGTATTTATCCGGCAGTGGCTGGCGCAATAATTCCTGCGTAAAGGTCAGCACGGTCATTAACTGCAATTGCAGGCTGCGTGGCGCCTCAAGTTCGAATTGCTGCAGATCACTCAGTGCTTGCAACATACTGTGCACGGGGCTTTTCGCCGACAGCGGGTAACTGTGTTTTTGTACGTCGATAAAACTTTGTTGCTGTTGGCTCCAGTTGACCAGACTTAAACCTAACTGGCGGCGACCAAATAACAGGCTTAATACGCAGACATCTTCCTGCCACAGCGGTTTATTCCAGCAGTTGGCGGGCACAAACAAAAACTGGCCGGTGGTCAGCCGATGTTCAATTTTATCGCCATGACTGTCGCACAGCACGTTCTGATAATTACCGGATAACACCCATTCCAGCCGGGGGAAGGTGACCTGAAACGCATACAGTGGCGGCAGGCACGTATCATAGGCATAGACCAACTGATGCGTGTGTTCCGAGAGTTCCTCTTCGGTGACGGCACTAAATATATCCTGAAATACCTGCTGCATGATCTATTCTCAAATAAGGTCGTACATATTGTAACGCAACCGTTTTTCTGTGCATTGCGTCTTGTCAGAGAAAGTTATATCGTTGCGGCGATTATGGAGGTTGGTTAATCGACCAATTGTTCAACTGTAATCAGTGTCAGTATCGCCGTGGTGACACCGTGTCTTTGCGTTCATGGTGTAATGACAACAATGATGTAAGGGAAGGGCTCGTATGAAATTTAAATTTGGTGTGGTTTTGAGCGTTGCTGCGGCAATGTTCGTAGCTTCTGGTTGTGCTGACAACTATTCCGGCAATACCTATCAGTCGAATCGTGCCGGCATCGTACAAAACGTCAGTTACGGTACTGTAACCAACATCCGTCAGGTTGCGATTCAAGATGACAGCAGCAATATGCCAATCGGCGCGGTTGCTGGTGCGGTTGTGGGTGGTCTGTTAGGTCATTCTGTCGGTGGTGGTACTGGTAAGAAACTGGCTACCGTGGGTGGTGTGGTTGCTGGTGGTCTGGCGGGTAACGCCATTCAGAATCAGACTGGTAAAACCACCGGTATGGAAGTCGAAATTCGTCTGGATAATGGCCAGACTATCGCCGTCGTACAAAAAATGGATCCTAATTTCCAGATCGGTTCCCGCGTTCGTTTAGTGGATGCTGGTGGTCGTACTACTGCATCACTGGTTAGCAATGTGAACTCTGGCTATGCAGCCCCAGTGGTTCAGCAAGGTTATGCACCAGTTCAGTAATTTTCTTATCTGCTGATATTTAAACCCGCCAACTGTAGATAACAATTGGCGGGTTTTGTTTTATGCAAGACTGGGTAACCAGGCGGCACCACGTACGCCACTGCTATCGCCGTGTCTGGCTTTGACTATCTGGGTATGGCAGTGATCAGAAAATACATAAGGCAATACCGCTGCCGGTAGATCCTGATATAACGATTCCACATTCGATAACCCGCCACCTAACACAATGACATGTGGATCAATCAGGTTGATCACGCTGGCCAGACTGCGCCCCAAGGCATCCAGCAGATGCTGGTAATGTTGTGCTGCTCGTACGTCACCTTGCTGTTTGGCCGCCATGATCTGTGCTGAATCCAGTTGTATATTGTGGAGTTGGTTAAAGCGCGAAGCAAAACCGGTCCCGGATACAAAGCGTTCTAAGCAGTTACTGCGGCCACAATAACAAGGCTGTGACAGGCCATCTTTTTCCGGCTGATAACCCGGTAATGAGTTATGTCCCCATTCGCCGGCAATGGCATTTGGGCCACTGAGTAGCTGTTTATTGACCACGACTCCGCCACCACAACCGGTGCCTAAGATGGCGCCAAACACTGTTTTGCCCTCTTTCCCGGCTCCATCGACCGCTTCGGATAACGCAAAACAATCGGCATCATTGGCAAGTGCCACCGGCTGATTTAATTGTTGTTCCAGATCAGCCCGCAAATCTTCACCGTTCAAGATCAAAATATTGGAATTTTTGATCCGGCCGGTATCCGGGCTGATGGCGCCGGGTAAGCCGATGCCCACGGAAAACGGTTGTTTAAACTCAAAACGATATTGTGTGATTAATGCAGTGACCCCAGACAAGAAATCAGCATAGTGCTGATTGGGGGTAGGTATGCGCTGACGTAACAGGCACTGGCCTTGTTCATCGAGCAGTTGAGCTTCGATCTTGGTGCCACCAATATCCAGACCTAATCGCAACATGTTGTTCTCCGGTTTAATACGCCTGAAAAAGCGGTACTCCGGCGGGAATAACACCGGAGTACCGAAAGACGCACAGTCAGTAGTTACGGTCTGACGGCATTCTGTCTGTAAACATCCACCAGTTCGGTGATCAGCTCTTTGGCCAAAATCGAGGTCATCAGATGATCTTGTGCATGCACCATCACCAGTGTCATTTTGGTTTTGCCTTCACCTTCATCGGCTTCAATCAGCTGAGTCTGTACCGCATGCGCTTCACGGGCATAGGTGTTGGCTTCTTTTAACAGCGAATCGGCTTCCACAAACTGCCCTTGTTTGGCCTGGTGTAAGGCTTCAAAACAGAGGCTGCGTGACTGGCCGGCATTCACGATGATGCCCATGACTGCTTCTTCTAAATCCATCATTTTTCTTTCCTTAAAAGCCGTTGTTGCGGGAGACATCGGCGAACCATTCGCCACTCTTTTTCACGGTGCGTTTTTGCGTCACCAGATCGAGTTGCACAAAACCGTAGCGGTTTTTGTAGGCGTTGCTCCACGACCAGTTATCGATAAAGGTCCACAGGTGATAGCCCTTACAAGCGCAGTTTTCGCTGATCCCTTTGTGTAACCATTGCAGGTGATTGCGGATAAAATCGATGCGGTAGGCATCCTGGATCTGACCATCGACGAGGAATTTCTCTTCCCCTTCGACACCCATGCCGTTCTCAGAAATGTAAGAAGGAATGTTGCCGTAGTTGTCGCGCAGGTTGGTCAGAATGTCGTAGATGC
>JAQUHG010000181.1 GCA_028683735.1 Tolumonas sp.
TTAACTTTTAGCTATGATTTTGATCTATGGGGCGGAAAACGTGCCGCATGGGAAGCCAGTGTAAACCAGCAAAAAGCCTCGGAAGTCAATTATCAGGCGGCCCGGATTGCTTTATCCACCAGCATTACCCGCACTTACATTCAGTTGGCCAATGCCTATGAATCAGCTGATTTAGCCAAACGAGAACTGGAACGCGCGCAACAAATTACGCAGATCACACAACAATTGCTGAAGTCGGGCTTGGTCGCAGAAGACCGTTTGTTGGCCGCCAATACCGCCGTATCAGCGGCGAAACAACAAGTTGAACAACGTGGTTTGATGATCGGTCAGCTTAAAAACAGTTTGAGTACATTATTAGGCCAAGGGCCTGATCGCGCCGCGTCATTGCCACGTCCACATTTATTGAGCACTCAAGCAACCAGCCTGCCGGAAAATATTCCGGCATCGTTGATCAGCCATCGTGCTGACATCACCGCAGCGCGGTGGCGAGTTGAAGCAGCGAGTAAAAATATCGCTGTCGCCAAATCACGTTATTACCCTGATTTTAATCTAACCGCGATGGCCGGTTTTAAATCGATTTTGGGCGATGCCATTTTAGGTGATGTCAGTCAATCATGGAGTGTTGCGCCTGCGGTTTCCATTCCCTTATTTGAAACCGGGCTGAAAGCCAATCTGCAAGCCAAAACTGCCGCTTATGACTTAGCGGTGGCGCAATATAACCAGACCCTCACCAATGCGTTAGGTGAAATCGCTGACAATGTGTTGGTGATGCAATCATTAAAACAACAGCTTATTGATGCGGAAGAAACCGCCATGTTGGCAGATAAAACCTATCAGGTTAGCACTGCCCGCTTCCGCTCTGGTTTAGGCAGTCAGCTGGCCGTATTAATGGCAGAACAGCAGCTGATCCAGGCTGAAAACCAGTTATCGACGCTGAAAACACGTCAACAAGATTCGCTGGCATTACTGATCCAATCGCTGGGCGGTGGATTTAATAGCGATGAACATGCCACAGCCTCTCATTTGAAAAATAAAAACAGCTAATGCGCATTAAGGATTAATTATGAGCCACACCGTTTCTGAAAAATCAGCGTCACCTCGTTCCGGACAGCGCAAAAATAGCCTGCTGGTTTTATTAGTTTTGTTAATTATTGCTGCTGCCGGTTCTTACTATTGGTATTTTCATCATGCAATTTGGTCTGAATCGACTGATGACGCTTATATCAGCGGTAACTTAGTGCAGATCACGCCTGAAACAGCCGGTACCGTAACCAGTATTGCCGCTGATGATGGGGATTTTGTGCAAAAAGGTCAGCCAATGATCAGTTTTGATCAAAGCGATGCCCTGTTAGCACAAGAAAATGCGGAAGCCGGTTTAGCGCAGACCGTTCGTCAGGTACGGACACTATTTAACAACGTCGATCAGGCACAGGCTGTTACCGCAGAACGTAAAATTGCCTTACAAAAAGCACAAGCGGATGTGGCACGCCGTAAAAACATGGTGAAAGCCGGTGGTTTGTCGCAAGAAGAACTGATCCATGCTCAGGATGTCGTCAGTTCTGCAGAAAAAGCGTTAGCGGCAGCGCAACAACAACTGAAGTCACAACAAGCACTGGTTAATAACACCACCGTAACCACGCACCCATTGGTTAAAAGTGCGATCAGTAAATTACGTCAGGCTTATCTGGAAAAACAACGTACCGTGATGGTCGCACCGGTTTCCGGTTATGTGGCGCGCCGTAATGTGCAGGTGGGTCAACGAGTCACTCCGGGCGCCACCCTGATGGCAGTTGTGCCTCTTGAACAAGTTTGGGTCGATGCCAACTTCAAAGAAACTCAGCTGACCAAGATGCGTATTGGCCAACCAGCCACGGTCACGGCTGATCTGTATGGCAGCAAAGTGGAATATCACGGCAAAGTGGAAAGTCTGGGCATTGGTACCGGGAGTGCCTTCTCGCTGCTGCCAGCCCAGAATGCGACGGGTAACTGGATCAAGGTCGTTCAACGCTTGCCGGTCCGTATTCAGCTGGATGCTGAAGAGCTGAAAAAACATCCTCTGCGTATTGGTTTGTCGATGGTGGTAGATGTCGATCTGCATAACACCGATGGTGCACTGCTGGCTGAAACCGCACCACATCAGGCGCGTTATCAGACTGATGTGTACGGGCAACAACTGGCTGGTGTCGATGCCATCATCAAGAAAATCATTGCCGATAACGATACACAATCTTCATCCAGTCATATGAAAGGTTGAGACCATGGCACACAGTTTGGGCTTTCAGCCGAAAAATCTGGGGCTGTGTACCTTTGCGATTGCGCTCGGGGTCTTTATGCAAGTCCTCGATAGCACCATCGCCAACGTGTCGCTGCCTACGATGGCCGGCAATATGGGTGTCAGTTTAAATCAGGGCACCTGGGTTATTACTTCTTTCACGGTCTGTAACGCCATTGGTTTGCCAATGACTGCCTGGCTGAGTCGTCGGGTGGGTGAAGTTCACTTATATCTGGGTGCACTGATCCTGTTTATTATCACCTCATTCTTGTGCGGCATCTCGCAATCCATGGGTATGCTGGTGGTGTTCCGCGCCTTACAAGGCCTGGCCGCAGCACCATTATTTCCGATGAGCCAAACATTGCTGCTATCCATCTTCCCCGCGGCGAAGCGCAGTATGGCGCTGGCGTTATTGGGCATGGTGGCGGTAGTCGGGCCGATTGTTGGCCCCATTCTGGGCGGGTGGCTGACCTATGACTACAGCTGGCCGTGGATCTTCTTTATCAATATCCCGATTGGTATTTTTGCAGTTATGGTAGTGGCGAAACAGCTGAAAGATCGCCCGCATGCGCCTTCCAAAGCACCGCTGGATTATGTTGGTTTTGCCGCATTAGTCTTGGGTGTCGGTGCCCTGCAAATTGTGTTGGATAAAGGTAACGATCTGGATTGGTTCAATGACCCGTGGATCATCGGCGGCACAGCCTTTGCTGCGATTATGCTGATCTTCCTGGTGATCTGGGAACTGACGGATGATCACCCCATTATCAATTTACGCCTGTTTACTAACCGTAATTTCTGCATCGGCACGATATTACTAACATTGGGCTTCTCCGGTTTTTTCAGCATCAACCTGATCTTACCGCAGTGGCTACAAAGCCAGATGGGATACACCTCAGTCTGGGCAGGCTTGGCGGCAGCGCCAATGGGATTATTACCATTATTCCTGACCCCCGTGCTGGGTCGGATGGGTACCAAAATCGATATGCGGAAACTAACGGCGCTGTCATTTATCGTCATTAGTCTTAGCTGTTATCTGCGCACCCATTTCAACAATGAGGTTGATTTCGTTACGATAGCCTCGATACAGCTGTTTATGGGGATCGGTATTTCACTGTTCTTTATGCCGATGACATCGATTCTGTTATCTGATCTATCTGGCCCTCAGGTGGCAGATGCTGCTTCGTTGTCAACGTTTGCCAGAACATTAGGTGCCAGTTTTGCCTCATCGCTGACCGCTTGGTTCTGGACTCACGATGCCAGCTTGCACCATGTATTCCTAAGCGAACATATCAACCCGTATAACCCTTTGGCTAGCGCGTTTATAAACGGTAATGCCACCAGCTCATTACTCAAAGTGAACAACATCATTACCGGTCAGTCATATATGTTGTCGACCATTGATCTGTTCGAAATACTAATGTGGATGTTTATCGTACTGATCCCATTTGTATTTTTTACGCGTCGACCGCGCGCCGCGAGCGGTGCCGGTGGTGCGGCGCACTAAATGTTATTTCGGCGGGTGGTTTTATAATCCACCCGCTTTTTTATTCCTCAGCTAAACCCGCCCCACTTCCATAGTTTTTACCTATCACATTATTCGATATCATTAATGATATTAATTCTCATTTGTGTTTTATAATATGAATATGCCTTCTTCCTGTCTCAAGGTTTCTATTATGATCCATGCTATCTCTGACAAACATGTCCGGTTACAAGCAGCACAAACGTTAAGCGGTAACAGCAAAAGTAGTTTCCGACGCGCACTGCCCTTTCTTGGTCCCGCCATGATCGCTGCGGTGGCTTATATCGACCCGGGCAATTTTGCCACCAATATAGAAGCTGGATCTCACTATGGTTATGGTCTGTTATGGGTGGTTTTATGGGCCAATCTGATGGCCATGCTGATCCAGACCTTATCGGCTCGCTTGGGGTTTGCCACAGGTAAAAATCTAGCGGAAGTGATCAGAGAAAATTTTCCACGGCCACTGGTGTGGCTTTATTGGATTCAGGCTGAAATTGTGGCGATCTCGACTGATTTAGCGGAATTTCTTGGTGCTGCATTGGGTTTTCATCTGTTATTTGGCTTTTCCATGTTTACCGGTGCCATGCTGACTGGCGTCATTACGTATATCGTTTTATACATGCAACGCTATGGCTTCCGCACTTTGGAGTTAATTATCGGCGCGATGATCCTTGCTGTTTCCGCCGGATTTTTACTGGAAATCATCATGGGCAAACCAGATGTTGCCACCATCGCCAGCGGATTATTGATCCCCCAATTTCCTGACAATTATTCTATCTTTCTGGCCGCCGGGATTTTAGGTGCCACCGTGATGCCGCATGTGATCTATCTGCATTCCGCGCTGTCACAAAGCCGGATCAAAGTGCTCAACAATGAAGATCGTCATACGGCCATGAAATATTACCGCTTGGATGTCATCATCGGGATGGCGCTGGCCGGTCTGATCAATATGGCCATGCTGATTTTATCCGCTGCCGTATTCTTCGATAACGGACACACCGGTGTTGCATCGATTGCCGAAAGTTACAAACTGCTGGGCCCGTTAATGGGCCATAGTGCGGGTAGCATTATCTTTGGCCTGACATTATTAGTGGCGGGTTTATCATCATCCGTTGTTGGCACCTTAGCCGGTCAGGTTGTCATGCAAGGGTTTGTGCATTTCACCATTCCGTTGTGGTTACGCCGTCTGATCACCATGACACCCGCTATTCTCGTGATCCTGATGGGGTTATCGGAACAAAAAGTGCTGGTATACAGTCAGGTCGTGCTGAGTTTCGGGATCCCGTTTGCGTTACTGCCATTGTTATATTTCACGGCAAAACGCTCTCTTATGGGCAATTTGGTGAGTCGTAAATGGGTGACTGTCGCTGGTGCGATATCAGCCACCGTGATCATCATGCTTAATCTTTTTGTTATCTATTATGAATTTAACCATTAACCCAAATGGGTGTGGCGTTCCGTGTGAGGCGTTAACTCCAGATTCGTTAAGCCCTGCACAATGCCACACTCATCAATGCCTTGCTGCTGCTGACATTGCTGCCGTAGCGTCTGCAGCTGCTCTTTCAGATTCATCAATTCCTGAATGCGATGTTCGATATGCAAAATATGCTCATCGAGCAGAATGTTAACCGTCTGGCAATCGTCAGCATGCGAGTCAACTTGCTGCAGTAGTTGCCGGATCTCTTCATGTGACATATCAAACGCCCGGCAATTGCGGATAAAACGTAAGCGTTCTAAATGCGGTTGCTGATATTCCCGATAATTGTTATCGGTGCGCGCCGCTGGCGGTAACAGCCCTTCTTTCTCATAAAACCGGATCGTCTCAGCGGAACATTTCGCAATTTTAGCCAATTCACCAATTTTCATGATTCATCTCGCTGGAAAGCATTGACCCTGAAGTTACTACAAGGTGTTTAATGATAAAAGATATCATTTTAATTGTACCCGGTGGAGGATCTTGTTATGGGACAACCCAGCATTAAGAAAATAACCAGGCTAACACCGGCAGGGCCAGCCCGGCCCGGCGCTTTACGCTCTAACAATGCCCAGCTCGACACACAAAAAGAGACACCGAAAGTCACGCCTAAAATTACGCTGAGCTGCTGTGATGCTTGTGATAGCGAAGAAAAACCCGCGGTTGTCAAACCTGCAGCCCCTCAACTCAGTTGTTGCGGCTCTTGCAGTGCCGATGCTTCTACTACCACAGAACAAAAGAGTAAATCTCGCTTTTCCTTCCACTTCATCAGCGCGAAACAACGTTTGGTCGTCGCTGGTGTTCTGGCTATCGCTGCCGAAACATTAGACTGGTTTGACGTGCCATCATTGTTCCCCGCGTTATTGGCTTTGCTGGCCGTGGTGTTAAGTGGTGTGGCGACCTACAAGAAAGGCTGGCAAGCCCTACGTCGATTTGACCCGAATATGCATGCACTGATGAGTATTGCTGTCACCGGCGCTTGTCTGATTGGACAATGGCCGGAAGCCGCGATGGTGATGGTGCTGTTCAATATTGCCGAATATCTGGAAGGCAAATCGCTGGAACGGGCGCGCAATGCCATTCAGGAACTGATGACGCTGACACCGGAACAAGCGTTAGTGCAACAAGCAGACGGAAACTGGAAGGTACTGTATACAAATACAGTAAGTGTCAATCAGGTCATTCGCGTTAAGCCGGGCGTGCGCATTCCACTCGATGGTATTGTCATTCGAGGTAATTCCAGTGTCGATCAGGCCCCGATCACAGGCGAAAGTCTGCCGGTTGATAAAAATGCCGGTGATGTGGTGTATGCCGGCACCATCAACCAACAAGGCTCTTTCGATTATCGCGTCACCGCCACCACACAAAATACCCTGCTGGCGCGGATCATCCACTCGGTTGAGCAAGCACAAAGCAAACGGGCGCCGATACAGCGTCTGGTCGATCGTTTTGCCCGGGTTTATACCCCGATTATTCTGACCATTGCCGTGTTGGTGGCGCTAGTGCCACCGCTGTTCTTCGCCGCGTCATGGTATGCATGGATCTATAAAGCACTGGTGTTGCTGGTGATTGGCTGCCCGTGCGCACTGGTACTTTCCACCCCGGTCGCCATTGTCAGCGCCCTGTCGGTTGCCGCCAAACACGGTATTTTGATCAAGGGTGGCAGCTATCTGGAGTTGGGTCGTAAACTGCAAATTGTGGCATTGGATAAAACTGGCACACTGACCACGGGTGCACCACAACTTTGTGATCAGGTCGCTTTGAC
>JAQUHG010000182.1 GCA_028683735.1 Tolumonas sp.
TTTCCATATGCCGAATAGGCATAAACGCTTCTTCTGCCGACAACGCAATTTGTACTAGCCAACCCGTCGATGGAATTACTTTTGCTGTACTTAAAATCTTTGTTTCATGGAAATTAATATCCACCGAAGCGTCTTGATTTAGCATCGGTTGGAGAATATCAGCAGATTTACTCGAAGAAACAATTAAGTGATAGTACGGATCACCAACAATAATCGTTCCGGCTTTTTCCATTCTGTTTTGAGCAACCTGACCAAACAGGCTTTTATCCGAGAGAGAGGTGAAACCGGCAAGAACACCGACTAATGCACCAGAAGCGTTTCTGATGGGGGCAGCAATAGCAACGAGTGGCCGACCCGTGAAATCACTTTTTCGCGGTTTCCCAATCGCTGTTTTATCTGTCGCCATTACTTTTTGAAAATATTCACGTGTGTTAAAACTAGCCGTTTCCCGACCAAGACCAGAAGGAAATTCAGCAATACCGATACCCTGCCTGTCAATGACAACGAGCCCTTCCTGAAAAAGGGCCTGAAGACCAATTCGTTCTTTAAGAAAGGTGCGCATCTGTACCGGAGAGTTGAAATACTGGGAAACAAGTTTGGCATTTTGATTGAGAAGGTCGACACGTTGCATTATTTTGGCATCAATGTCCGCGGCAATATAAGACGCTGCCGAGTTTTGCTGTGCAGTGAGCAGCTCTTTTATATCCTGTCTGAGGGAATTAGTTATAGCAAACGTCAACGCCCACAGACTCAGTACAAAAGTCAGAATGACTATACTTATGAGACGAACTTTCAAACTTAGAGGGGAAAAAATTATTGTTTTCATTATTTCTCAATGAGGCCCATATCTAAGCGTCAATGTTTACTGCAACGTACTTTCTTAAAAGTCTATCAATACTATTGACCACCCCAAAGGAAAAAGAAAAATTTCAATGTAATTAAAAACTTCAAATGTGATTTCAACTAAATTTAAGGCCTCTTTCTTTAAACGTTATGAGGCCTTACACCATTATTTCCAGCCCGTCACTTCACGTAAGCCGGCAGCAATATCCGCCAGAGAACGCACAGTTTTAACGCCCGCTTCTTCCAACGCAGCAAACTTCTCCGCAGCCGTGCCTTTACCACCGGCAATAATGGCACCAGCATGGCCCATGCGTTTGCCAGCCGGAGCCGTCACACCCGCAATGTAAGAAACCACCGGTTTGGTGACGTTGGCTTTAATATAGGCTGCCGCTTCTTCTTCCGCGGTGCCTCCAATTTCACCAATCATGACAATCGCTTCAGTTTGCGGGTCATCTTGGAACAGCTTCAAAATATCGATGAAATTCGAACCGGGGATCGGATCACCACCAATACCAACGCAAGTGGACTGACCAAAGCCCGCATCGGTGGTCTGTTTTACCGCTTCATAGGTCAGCGTGCCAGAGCGGGAGACGATACCCACTTTACCCGGCAGATGAATGTGCCCCGGCATGATGCCGATCTTGCATTCACCTGGCGTAATGACACCCGGACAGTTCGGGCCGATCATGCGCACGCCAGTTTCTTCCAGACGGCATTTCACCTGTAGCATATCCAGTGTTGGAATGCCTTCGGTGATACACACAATCAGTTCAACACCGGCATCAATGGCTTCTAAAATCGCGTCTTTACAGAATGGCGCTGGTACATAAATCACGGATGCCGTCGCACCTGTGTTTTCAACGGCATCACGCACGGTATTAAATACCGGCAAACCTAAATGCGTTGTGCCGCCTTTGCCCGGTGAAACACCACCGACCATTTGTGTGCCGTAGGTAATCGCTTGTTCAGAATGGAAGGTACCTTGTGAACCGGTAAAACCCTGGCAGATGACTTTAGTCTCTTTGTTGATCAGAACGCTCATGCCATGGCCTCCGCTGCTTTAACAACTTGCACCGCAGCATCGGTCAGACTGGTTGCTGCAATAATATTTAATCCACTTTCCGCCAGTTTCTGTGAACCCAGCTCGGCGTTGTTACCTTCCAGACGCACCACAACCGGCACTTTCACGCCGACTTCGGCCACGGCACCAATGATACCTTCCGCAATCAAATCACAACGCACAATACCACCGAAAATATTGACCAGCACCGCTTTGACTTTGCTGTCAGACAAGATCAGTTTGAAGGCTTCGGTCACGCGCTCTTTGGTGGCACCGCCACCCACATCAAGGAAGTTGGCCGGGAAACCACCGTGGTGTTTGATGATGTCCATCGTGCCCATCGCAAGCCCAGCACCGTTGACCATACAACCGATGCTGCCATCTAACGCCACGTAGTTCAGATCCCAGTGGGCAGCTTCCACTTCACGCGGATCGTCCTGCGTTTCATCGTTCCACGCTTTCAGTTTTGGCTGACGATACAGTGCATTGCTGTCGATGTTGATTTTGCCATCCAGACACAGCAAATTGCCTTCACCAGTGATCACCAAGGGGTTGATTTCCAACAGCGCCAGATCACAGGCAACAAACATTTTGCCTAAGCCTAAGAAGATCTTGGTGAACTGTTTCAGCTGTTCCGCGTTTAAACCGAGTTTAAAGCCCAGCTCACGCGCCTGATAGGCTTGCGGGCCAGTCAGCGGATCAAGTGTGGCTTTGTGGATCAATTCCGGGGTGTTGTGGGCAACGGTTTCTATGTCCATACCACCTTCGGTGGAGGCCATGAACACCACGCAACGCGTGCTACGATCAACCACGGCGCCCAAATACAGCTCTTTGGCGATGTTGCCACAGGTTTCCACCAGAATGGTATTCACAGGCTGACCATTCGCGTCAGTTTGATAGGTGACCAGTCGCTTACCTAACCAATGTTCGGCAAAGGCACGGACTTCTTGCTCAGAGGAAACGACTTTTACTCCACCAGCCTTACCACGTCCACCGGCATGAACCTGACATTTGACAACCCATTTTTCACCGCCTAACGTTTTCGTCGCAGCAACGGCTTCATTCGCCGAAGAACAAGAAACACCTGGAGGCACAGGCAGGCCGTAGTCAGCAAATAATTGCTTGGCCTGATATTCATGCAAATTCATTGTGTTTATCCATAAACTGGTTATTGAAAGACTTTTTATAGGACTAGGTGTTATCCAAAAAGAGCATCACTAGGCACTTGCACCAACATCAACCCAGCTCGCAATCCCGGACGCACGCTGGCATTGGGGAATAACACCCACTCTTCCGGTTGTTGCACCTGATAGGAAATTTCACCATCACGAGCCAACACATCACCTGCAGAAAACCGGGTAAAGTTCTTCACCGATTCAGGAAAATTCAGCTGAAATTGCTCACTGATCTTTTTCAGCTCTTGTGTCACCCGATAAACCTTAATCGGCTCAGCAGTATGGGGGAGCATGTTAATCCCCGTGATCAGCGAAATAAGCCCTTGCTTGATCAGCGCAAACTGATTGAGATCGTTTTGCCCAAATGGCCGTGCCTTTCCTAATTCCAGTGTGCAACTTTCCGCCTGACAGTGCTGGCTGGTGAAATAACTAAATGTACCGCTCGGTGCTTGGTTTATCACCAGCGCCTCAATGCCGGAATGGTGCAGCCAGTCGAGCATTCTCCGGCTATAAAGAGGTCTGTTATATACGCCGTTGTCGGTATGTGGCAACAAGCCGAATCGCTGGTGATGCGATTCACGAATGGCGGTGTGCAGATCAAAATGCAGCCGCTCACCCTCGTTATTCTGATCATAAAAATCACGAACCAACTGCTCGAGCTGCTCTGCACGTGCGGTTTCTGCACATGCGGGAAATTGATCATGCCGGCCACTAAACAACCGATTTAGATCAATCTGGTTATAGCGCTCACCACTTACCATGGCAGACGGATTACCAAAAATGACTAACAGACGCACTTGCAAACGGCGCTTGCCATGCAGCAGATCGCTGACCAATGCCGCCAGCAATTCAATCGGTGCGGTTTCATTACCGTGAATGCCGGCTGATAGCACCACACTCTTCCGATAGCCATGCAAAGGCTCCAGCTCTAATACGCCCAGCGCCAGCCATTGCCAGCGTAGATTAAAATTACTGCCGCTATGCTCTTGCGGCTCACGACCCGAAAGCGTCATTTGCAGAAAATCAAACATGCTGACCTCTTATTGCTGGAACGGATAAATGCTGCCCAACCCCATGATCCGGGTCAGCTCATCTAACGCCTGGCGATTTTCAATTAAGAGTTGCGGATCAGCTAAATCAGCTTCGGTTAACCGATCGCGGTAATGACGATCAACCCAATTATTGAGAGTTAAAAACAGTGACTCGTTCATCAGCACACCCGGCGCCACAGCTTGTAATTCCGCATCGGTTAACACGACGCGCAAACGCAAACAGGCAGGGCCGCCACCGTTACGCATACTTTCACGTAAATCAAAGACTTTGATTTCGTTGATCGGGCCATTGCTGTTGATGAGGCTACTGAGATAATCCCACACCCGTTGATTTTGGCGGGATTCTTCCGGCACGACGATCATCATTTTGCCATCGGGTTTACTGAGTAACTGGCTGTTAAACAGATAGGTGCCCACGGCATCCGCCACCGACACCTGAGCAGTTGGTACTTCCACCGAAATGAACTGATGACCCAACGCTGACATCTTTTGGCTGATTTCATCCAGCGCTTCTACCTGATTTAAGAAAGCCTGCTGATGGTGGAACAGTACATTGCGATTACTCACTGCGATAACATCGTTATGGAATACACCTTGATCAATGACATCCGGGTTTTGTTGCACAAACACGGTTTTGGCTGCATCTAAACCGTGCAGACGCATCACCGCTTCACTGGCTTCACGAGTTTGACGAGCGGGGAAACGCTGAGGTTCCACCGTTCCGCCAAACGCTTGTTTGCCATACACAAACACTTCAACACCGGCATCACCATAATTACCGCCTAAACGATTATGGTTCGCGGCTCCTTCATCGCCCATCAAGGCTTGCTGTGGTAAAGCATCATGATGCGCAAAGTGAGTTTCATTTTTGAAAATTGACCGCAATGTGGCGCTGGTGGTGTCTGCTTCGATAGCGCGATGGAATTTATTGTTGAGATTAGCGACCGTGAAATGCACCCGCTTATCGGCCGTATCCGCAGACGGTGACACGGTGGCAGCATTGGCTGTCCACATTGATGATGCCGAACTTACTGCCGACAATAATTGCGGCGATTGTTTCGCCACTGCCGCAATGATCTGCGCATCAGATCCGGTAAACCCCAACTGACGTAACACAGGAATATGCGGGCGTTCTTGGGGTGGTAACACGCCCTGTTTAAACCCCATATCACTCAGTGTCTTCATTTTCTGTAACCCCTGCTTAGCTGCCAGTTTTGGGTTGGCAGGGGTATTTTTATTACTGGTGGAAGCAACATTCCCAAATGATAAACCGGCGTAATGATGCGTCAGCCCAACCAGACCATCAAAATTGACTTCATAGGCGCTCATAGTAATTCTCCGGTTTACGCTGATGGATGGGTGTCAGGGAATGACAAACCCGGTGAAAGCGTTGCTGGTAACGCGATCTGCTCACTTTCCAGTGAGGCCATCGGCCACGCACAGTAATCGGCGGCGTAATAGGCACTCGGACGATGGTTGCCGGATGCGCCAATACCACCAAAGGGCGCTGCACTGGAAGCCCCGGTTAACTGTTTATTCCAGTTAACAATACCGGCCCGTGCTTCGGTTAAAAGACGATCATAATGCTCACGGTGTGGGGAAATCAGACCCAACGCCAAACCAAAACGTGTGTCGTTGGCAATGGCGAGCGCTTCATCAAAATCGCCATAGCGAACAACAGTTAGCAGGGGGCCAAAATACTCTTCATCGGGACGTTGCAGCACATGGGTGACATCAATAATGCCTGGTGACAGTAAGGCTGTGCCTTCTTCCAGCTGAGTCATGGCGAGTAAAGCTTCACCGCCACGCTCCAGTAACATTTGCTGCGCACTCAATAGCTGATTCGCTGCCGATATAGATATCACTGAACCCATAAACGGCGCAGGTTCCGCATTCCACAAACCAACGCGGATCGCTTTGGTGACTTCAACTAACCGTTGCAGGAACTGATCCCCTGCCTCACCCGCCTTCACCAGCAGACGTCGGGCACAGGTGCAGCGTTGACCGGCAGAGATAAAAGCCGATTGAATGGTGAGATGCACCGCCGCATCTAAATCAGCAATGTCTTCAACGATCAACGCATTGTTGCCACCCATTTCCAGCGCAAGGATCTTCTCAGGCTGCCCCGCCAACTGACGGTGCAACTGATAACCAGTGTTCGCACTGCCAGTAAACAACAGCCCATCGATGCCACGGTGTGACGCCAGTGCCACACCCGTGTCACGACCACCTTGCACCAGATTGATAACGCCATCCGGCAAACCAGCTTGCAGCCAGATCTTCATCGTCTCTTCTGCCGTCCACGGGGTTAATTCGCTCGGCTTGAACACCACAGTATTCCCCGCCAACAATGCAGGCACGATATGCCCGTTTGGCAGGTGCCCCGGAAAGTTATAAGGGCCAAACACTGCCAATACACCATGCGGACGATGACGCAGCACCGCCTGACCATCAGGCATCGCCGTAGCTTTCTCGCCAGTACGTTCATGAAATGACTGCACAGAAATGGCGATTTTATTCACCATGGTCTGCACTTCGGTTAATGCTTCCCAGCGCGGTTTCCCCGTCTCTTGTGCAATCACAGCGGCAAGTTCTGGTTTTTGTGCTTCCAGCAATTGGGCAAAACGTTGTAATAGCGCAACGCGGGTATCCAGCGGGGTTTTCGCCCATGCCGGAAAAGCATCGCGCGCCGCAGCCACCGCACGATCGACATCACTCGCGTGCGCTTCGTTAGATTCCCACAACAGCTCATTGGTGGCTGGGTTGGTTTTGCTGAAACGAGGGCCAATGCCGTAATACCACTGGCCGTTGATTAATAA
>JAQUHG010000183.1 GCA_028683735.1 Tolumonas sp.
TCAATTGATAGGTTCGGCTCTTTTTAACCCGACTGACATTGCCGTATAACATCAAATCAGCGCCGGTTTGTTTTCCCAACTGCACCGCGGTAGAGGGGTTGAGCGCACCTTCACTTTGCTGATATTCCAGTGATTGCTGAAAAGCGGCATTTTTTTCTAGTGGGATCAGTTTAAAACGCCCCGAACGTGCCAACTCGGTGTGCAAAACATTGGTTATTTTGGCGGTATCTAACGTTGAACCCGTACTATTGCGGATCATATCGACATATAACGTCGGTGATTTTCCCAGCTCAGCTTTATCACTGCGCTTGATAACCGATGCCGCACTGCGTTTCGCTAATACTTGCAGATCCAATGGCCGCGCAGGCTGTGTTACGCCGGCAGCTCCGGTAGTCACCGTCTGACCGGCAGGGTTTTTACCGGTGGGTTTATATAACGTGGTATTACAACCCGTCAGCAGAAAAGCCACCAGCCATAACAGCCAGTGGGGTTGCCGGACACGATATTGTGTTAATACCATCATCATGCGTCAGCCTGCACCAGACGACCAATACGTTTACCACCCAACAAATGCATGTGCAAATGGAAAACTTCCTGACCACCATCACGATTGCAGTTCACCACTAAACGATAGCCGGATTCATCGATACCTTCTTCGGCCGCCAGTTTGCGTGCTACGGTAAATAAGCGCCCTAATGCGACTTCATCTTCGGTTGTTACATCGTTAACGGTGGGAATAAGTTTGTTCGGAACGATCAGAATGTGTGTCGGCGCTTGGGGGCTGATATCTCGAAATGCGCTAACTAAATCATCCTGATAAAGCAATGGAGCTGGAATTTCCTGACGAATGATTTTACTGAAAATGGTTTCTTCGGCCATGATGCACCCTTAATCTGACAGAGGTAAAAGAGAAAAAGCTGCACCTATTCTGGCACAGCCTTATATTCAATAAATAGCTTAATGCGTTCAAAGTGCTTCGATAGCGCCTTTCCCTACCCCTTCATAAGCCACCACTTTTAATGTTTTTTCACCGACCTGTGGTTTTAGCTGATGCGCAATGTAGGTTGCTAATAATTCCACCGTGGTATCAGTATCAATGATTTCACAACTTTCCATCGGGATCGCCAGCTGAAAATCGCCCTGTGCCGACGTGTAGCGGAAACCATAATGCTGCGGGCTCACCAGTTCCAGACCAGTTGGGCTCAATTCTAATTCGGTCACGGGGACCAGATCTTCTTTAGTGCCGAGATAAATATCCTGCCAACGGGTAGCCCAATATTGTTCCAACGCATGATCACGAACACCATCAACCCACAACTCAATCATCGAACGATGACCATGTGCGATACGCTGACAATTCCCATCATGTTTTTTCAAGCCATGCGTGTAGTGATAACTTGGTGTTGGGATCTCTTCATGGCGCAACGTAATTTTCAGACCATCAATATTACCCGGTAGCTGTGAGCGGATCAGCGTCAGCAAATAGTCAGTGACGGTTTCAACATTGATTTCAGCCGCCGGAATAATTGCAAACGCCTGTTCAGGGCAATTCAAATGAATGGTGTGATCTTCGGCCAAAAAATCCACGAACAGATAGCCTGCCGCAGCGGGTTCAATTAAGGTTTCAGATGCCTGTTTTGGCACCAGTAAACGATGGTCGACTTCCGCATCAATGATCGCTTTCAGTTGTTTTTTCACCCGGGCGAAATCAAACAACATGCTCATTTCGTTTAGCTCACCGGTCAACTCAACATCTACCAACCAGCTCTCACCAACCACGCCCCGGTGCGGACATAAATAGGCGGCGTCAATGACGGTCAGATCGCGTACAAATAAAATCATGTGATAGCCCTATTATCTTAAGTACCTGACAGGCGCATTTGCGTTTATCATTATTACAACATTCCTGCTAATAAGTATGTGACTTCTATGAACAGACTGTTAATCAAAAATGCTACCTTGGTCAATGAAGATCGTCAGCAACAAGCCGATCTCTTGATTGTGAATCAGCGGATCGAAAAAATCGCGGCCGATATTCCTCATGATGGCCAAGCACAACTCATTGATGCCACCGGTCTGCACCTCTTCCCCGGTATGATCGACGATCAGGTGCATTTCCGTGAACCAGGCCTGACGCACAAAGGCACATTGGCTAGTGAATCTCGCGCTGCGGTTGCTGGCGGCACCACCAGTTTTATGGAAATGCCAAACACCACACCACAGACAGTGACGGTCGAAGCACTGGAGGCGAAATATGCTCTAGCCAGCCAAAAAGCGATCGCGAATCACAGTTTCTACTTTGGTGCTACGAACGATAACTTGGATCAGATCAAGCGACTCGACGCAAACCAGACCTGTGGCATCAAAGTATTTATGGGCGCATCAACCGGTAATATGCTGGTCGATAATGCCGATACACTGGCGGCTATCTTCCGCGAAGCGCCGATGTTGATTGCAACACATTGCGAAAATACCCCGATGATCAAAGTGTTGGAAGACGCAGCACGCGAACGGTTTGGGGAAGATGTGCCTGCACGCGAACATGCTAACATCCGCTCGGCGGATGCCTGTTATGCCTCATCCAGCATGGCGGTCGAACTGGCGAAAAAATACAATGCCAAATTGCATGTTCTGCATATTACAACCGCGAAAGAACTCGCGTTATTCACTGCCAGCAAAGAGTTAAGCGAACTTGCCAGCAAAAATATTACCGCTGAAGTCTGCGCGCATCACCTGTTCTTTAATCAGGCTGACTACGATCGTTTAGGCCATTTGATTAAGTGTAACCCCTCAATCAAGACAGCCGCCGATCAACAAGCATTATTGGCTGCCGTCAACAGCGGTGTGATTGATATCATTGCTACCGACCATGCACCGCACACTTGGCAGGAAAAACAGAATAGCTATTTCAAAGCGCCGTCTGGATTACCGCTGTGTCAGCATGCGTTGGTTTCTTTATTGGAACATTACCACAACGGTATTTTCTCACTGGAAACCATCGTAAAACGCACCTCACATGCCGTGGCTGAACGTTATCAGATCCGCGAGCGTGGTTATATTCGTGAAGGCTATTTTGCCGATCTGGTGCTGGTTGATTTGAATAGCCCGTATCTGGTGACACCAGAAAACACACTGTATCTATGTGGCTGGTCACCGTTTGAGGGTTATCAATTCCGTAGCCGGATCCATACCACCCTGGTCAACGGTACCGTGGCTTATCAAAACGGACAAATCCAGACCAGTCAATTTGGTCAACGTCTGTTATTCAACCGTGGCTAATTGCACAGAACCGTTGCAATTATTGCTATGAAAAACAAAGCACGGTTGACAGGGTCAAGGTCGGCACATAGACTCTGCAACCGTTAAGCGGTTATTTTGTTTAGCATTCGGCGCGTAGCGCAGCCAGGTAGCGCACTGTCATGGGGTGTCAGGGGTCGGAGGTTCAAATCCTCTCGCGCCGACCAAAATATCCCGCCAAAAGAAAAAGCTCACAATTTGTGGGCTTTTTTTGTGCCTGCAGGATAGCAACCCAAAATTCAACTCAGCAATTTGATCTGGATCGTAAGTTTAGCCACAGTTTCATTTGCCAATGCTGATTCGTTTCACTTAACCTGTACCTCTAATTAGTCATATATATTGTTCATGGGGTGTTTCGGTGGCAGAAAGATACGCGGTCAAGTTGTACGATGTCGTGATCGGTTACACTTCGCTGGAAAAAGCCGATCCGCCACTTGGCATGGTATCCGGTCGAATGGAATTCGAAAATATCGAGTCAGGTTATGACTTTTTTTCCGTTTACTGCAAAGAAACCGAATCTCAAATCAATGTGGATTACCCGGACTTTAAATTCATTGATGCAGAATCAATTCGCGGGTTAAACATCTTCAACGCTAAAGACGTTCCCATCATCGGTGAAGTTGCTACGATCAGAGGCTTTGACAGCGACAGCTTCGAAATCGAAATCACCGGGATCCCGAAACACGATTACGCCGCCCTATTCCCTGCACACACAGAAGCTTATGAAAATCAGTTCAAAAGCCAACTACGTAGCGGTGTCGAATAAATAGCCATCGCCGGACCTGTAGACTTATAAATCAGAAAACGGACTACGCACGCCATTGGCGCCATGCTGTAACACATGCGTATAGATCTGCGTAGTTTTCACATCACTGTGCCCCAGCTGTTCTTGTACGGTTCTGATATCTGTACCCCTAGATAATAAATGGGTGGCAAATGAATGCCGTAGCGTATGACAGCTGACATTCTTACTAATGCCCGCCTCACGAGACGCCTGTTTCACGGCTTTTTGTATTGAACTCGGGTCAATATGATGACGCCGCAATGCACCATTTTCGGGGTCATGACTTAAGCTACGAGCAGCAAACAAAAATTGCCATAAGATAGATTTCGGTGCTTCCGGTGTTTTTACTGCTAACGCAAACGGCATCCAAACACCGGCATAATTCGGATGCGCCAGATCTTGCTCATGATAGAACGTCACTTGGCGAATTTGTTCTTGTAATGCAGGCACCAATTCGGGAGCTAATGTAACCCGTCGATGTTTACCGCCTTTGCCATTCCAAATCATTAACGATAAATAATTGAAATCGACATCCTGCACACGCAAACGCATGGCTTCCATTACCCGCAGCCCACTGCCATACATCAATTGCGCCGGTAAACGTAAATGCGCAGGTAATACCGCGAGTAAATCGCGAATTTCTGTGGGTGTTAATACGGTTGGTAATTTTCGCTGTTTCGCACTGCGTTGGAAATTAAGCTCTAGTGTTAAAGGCACAGCAATAATGTCTTTATATAAAAACGCCAAGGCATTTAAAGCTAAGGCCTGTGTTTTTACCGCGACAGTGCGGTCATTAGCCAGAAAAGAGAGAAACTGTTCAACTTCAATATTTCCCATTTGAGTTGGGTGTTGATTGTGATGGAAACGAATGAACATGCGGATCCAGTAAATATAAGACTCTATCGTTTTTTGAGCGTATTGCCGGGTGACCATATACTCAAAAATCGAGGCTAAAAATGGGGAGGAAGGTTTCTGCATTCGTCATGAATATGTATATAAAAACAGTAATCTAATATTACTATAACTTTAGTTACTGCTATGCGACCGTTGTTTTACCGGTTTTATTTAAGCAACATAACAATATGAATTAATTGGTTTTATGGTGGTTTTGTAAAAATTAACAGGTAGATTTTTTGACCAAAGAACACTTAGAGGCTGCAGTGGGGTTATCAGTGTAATTTGATTGCGGGGCATATTCTTTACGAATCTTGCCCTGCTTAAGTATTTTTTATTTCAGTACAATCTTAAATTCATTACCCATGAATTCAATAATATCGCCAGAAATGATTTTCTTACGCTTTCTAGTTTCCACCAATCCATTTACCAGCACTTGACCATCGTCAATGACTGCTTTGGCTTCGCCGCCACTTGATACGATGCTTTCAAACTTTAATATTTTATAAAGCTCGACAGGCTCTTGTGTAATTTCGATTTCTTTCATTATTTTGATTTCCTCATCATTGACATGAAAAGCCGGCACAGAAATTTGTGGTGGCTGAATTTGTTTTATTGTCACAATCTACAAAATATTTATTTTCGCCATTTTGCCCATGGATCATCACTAACCGCTGGAGCCGCGGAATATGGCGAAGACCATTTATTCTCTTTATGCGATGAAGACCGGCCAGCATAATTTGAGTTATGACTACGACTCTGATTATGCGAAGCCGCTTTTCTCGAGCGTTTTTCACGTAGTCGTTCGGCATCTTCCAAACTCAGTTCAGCAGGCAAGCCAGGAACCTGATCGGCGGGCACAATACGCTCTCTTGGTGAAAGCTGAAACTGGGCGTCTGATGCCTTTGGTAAGCTTTTGAATTGATATAAGTAGAAATTTTCAACCTTTTCGCGGGCCCAATCCGTTTTTTTAAGGAACTTAATACTGGACTCAATGCTTGGATTACTTTTAAAACAGTTGATATTCAAATAAGCAAAAAGAATTTCAAAACCGTAATGATTGACTATATCAGTGAGTAAGTTTTTTAAACTAAGACCGTGTAATGGGTTGTTCTGATAGCCAACTGGATCGTTCATTAATGGATTAACCAAGTAAAAAAGTAATCGTTCATTATACCAGCCAGAATACAAACTGTGGACGTAAGATCGGTAAGTTTAGGATTTACACTGCATTCTCTTCATAAAATAAGCATCCAATAGTATAAATATCGAACGGGATAAAAAACTCTACGACCCAGGTTGATGATATTGAAAATCGCCATTCTCGATGATTATCAAGATGCAGTAAAAGCACTGCCGTGTTTCTCTTTGCTAAATGAGCATGAAGTTTTTGTTTTTACCGATAGAGCAACTTCGCTTGAAGCTCAGATCCAACGACTTTATGACATGGATGCAGTTGTTCTTATCCGCGAGCGTACACCAATCACAGAAGCGCTGCTGGCACAATTACCTAATCTCAAACTCATCAGTCAAACCGGCAAAATCAGCCAACATATTGATATTACGGCTTGTCAAAAACATGGCGTAGCGATTACCGAAGGAGTGGGTTCTGCCATTGCACCTGCGGAGTTATGTTGGGCTTTAGTGCTTGCCGCAAGCCGGCATCTGGTTCCGTATGCACAAAATCTACAGTCTGGTTTGTGGCAAAACTCAGGCAGTTTAGGTTTAGGCCGTACCCTGGAAGGGCTAACTTTTGGGATTTGGGGCTACGGGCGAATAGGTCAACGCATCGCTCAGTATGCCAAAGCATTTGGTATGCATATTTTGGTGTGGGGCAGTGAGACATCCCGACAGCAGGCAATACAAGATGGTTTTAAAACTGCTAAATCAAAAGCTGATTTTTTCTCTCAAGCTGATGTTGTTTCGTTACACCTGAGATTAAATGAC
>JAQUHG010000184.1 GCA_028683735.1 Tolumonas sp.
GTTGTTGATCAACCGGTAGATGCGCCAACAGTGGATGCCCCTGACTTTCCGCCCACATAAGTAACAGGGCTGCCGCCGCCAGCATGATCCCCATCGTCCACAACAATGAAGAGCCAATACGGGAATCTCCGGCGACGCGGCCAAAGCAAACACACAATGCAGCAGGGATCAGCAGGATCGAAATCATCTGCACGAAATTAGTTAATGCCGTCGGATTTTCAAAAGGATGTGCTGAATTGGCGTTAAAGTAACCGCCGCCATTGGTACCCAACATTTTTATCGCTTCTTGCGAAGCGACCGGCCCCAGCGGGATATGCTGCTCAACACCGGTCAGACCCGGCACACTAATTTGCGCCACAAAAGTCTGCACTACCCCTTGCTCGGATAAAAACAAGGCATAAACAACACTGATCGGTAATAACAGATAAACCGTGATGCGCCACATATCGGCCCATGCATTACCCAATTGCTGCGATCCGGAGCGAACCAGTGCCCGCATCAAGACAAATGCCACCGCAATACCATTCGCTGCAGACAGAAAGTTCTGCACAGTCAAACCGACCATTTGGCTTAATGGTGATAATGTCGTTTCACCGGCATACGCCTGCCAGTTGGTATTAGTGATAAAACTGATCGCAGTGTTCAAGGCTAGTAGTGGTGAGACTGCCGGTAAATGCGATGGATTCAGCGGCAAATAGCCTTGCAGTTGCAACAACAGAAAAAGAACAACAGCCCCTAATAAGTTAAACATTAAGATCGCACTGGCATAACGACGCCAGTTCATGTTGTCATTTGCAGCAACACCCAAACGCGATTCGAAATGAACCACGCAAAGCGGCATTCGCTCTTCCACTAACCGCGTTAATGCAATGCCTAATGGCCAGGCTAATAGCAGCAACACCACTAAATAACTGATGAGTAATACAACACCTGAACTGAACATGTCAGAATTCCTCAGCTCGGATCAATGCGTAAATAAGATAAATAAACAAAGCTGCCGCCATGAATCCGGCCAACCACATTACAAAATTCATTGTGCTTATCTCCCTATGGACGATGTCCTTATCACTGCACCAGATAAAAGTTAATCAAATCAGGCGCAGAGTTGTTATTAATAAGCTTAAAAAAGAAGAGATAAAGAAGGGATAAAAATACAGAGGCTGAGTATAAAAATTGTATAAAAATGGCTGCAAAAACTAACGCCGTTAATACCGGCATTAAATTCTATTAATCCCAATATGGGTTTTCGCCAAAGCGTGTCACCAGCAGATCAATCATGGTTCGCATCGCTTGTGACATCTGTTTTCTCGAGGCATAAACGGCGTATATCCCCATATCGGCCATTTTATAGTCCGGTAATAACGATACTAATTTGCCTTGTTTGATTAATTCATTGGCTGCAAAACTCGGCAGCATGGTGATCCCACATCCACTCACCGCGGCCTGCTGTAAAACCAGCGCCTCATTTGCACTGAAGTTACCTTGAACCGGAACAGATACCGGTTCGCCGGCATGTTCAAACTGCCACAAACTCTGACCAAAATAGGCATAGGTTAAACAGTTGTGCTGGGTTAAATCTTGCGCGGAAGAAGGTGTGCCTCGTTTATGTAAGTAATCCGGTGAGGCACATATAACCGAACGACACAGGCCAATTTTGCGAGCAATGAGATTGGGGTCAAGATTGTTGGTGATCCGAATGGCGAGATCGATGCGTTCCTCAATCAGGTTCACGGTGCGATCAACAACTTGCAGATCAACCGACGTCGCCGGATATCGCGCCAGATAAGCCATCACGGCATCAGTCATGTGCGGGTGCGCAAACACTGCACTGGTAGTGATCCGTAATTGCCCGCGTGGCTCTCCTTCCCGCTCAGCAACCGTGGCTTCCATATTCTCAGCCAGTTTCAGCATTTCACGACACAGCGGTAGCATCTGCGTACCCGCCGTAGTGAGCGTGAGTTTGCGCGTAGTCCGGTGCAATAACCGCGCACCGGCCCATTCTTCCATGTACGCAACATAACGCGACGCCATCGCCCGCGACATATCCAGATGTTCCGATGCAGCAGACACGCTGCCGCGTTCTACGGTTTCAAGAAACACCTTAATGGCTGTGAACTTATCCATATATGCTCAATCTATGCAACAAACTGTCAACTATATACCTCTATTTGCTCATTTCAATATCCAATAGACTTTATTCCATCAGGTCATGCTACTGCCAGGAACCATACATGAACGCATTAAAACTTTATTACTTCTTCGACCCACTATGTGGCTGGTGTTATGCCAGCGCACCCGCATTAGCCGGGTTAGCAGAAGAGTTTCCGGACGCATTAACGTTAATGCCTTCCGGTCTATTTTCGGAAGAGAATGCACGCGACATCTCGCCGGAATGGGCGGCGTATGCCTGGCGTAATGACCAACGCATTGAACAGATAACCGGCCAGCAATTTAGCTCTGCTTATTACAACCACGTATTACACGGAGACCATTTGCGTTTTGATTCAGGCCCGGCAACACGCGCCATGACGCTTATCAGAACGATTGATCCGGCTTTAGAACATGCGTTTTTGAATGCAGCGCAACAGGCGCGTTATATCCAAGGGTTAGATACTGCAAATCCACAGGTGTTAGGTCTGGTTGCAGAAACGATTGCCGCGAAAAAAGGCATTGAGATCCCAGCTGATCAATTTTCTGCGCAAATTGCAGATGATCAACAACTAGCAAAAACGACCAAAGAAAGAATATCGCTGACGCAGCAATTGATGCAGCGGCTGAATATTTCAGGTGTTCCTTTATTGCTGGTCAGCATCAACGGACAAGAGTTCATTTTACACGGCGCCGATCTTTATAACGGCCCAAGCAAATTGATTAATTCGATTAAACAGATCGTTAGTTCCCAATAATAGTGAATCACTTATTAAATAAACGGAGTTCATCATGACAAATAAAATTCTGGTTCTGGGCGCAACAGGCAACATTGGCAAACCACTGACTGAAGCATTAGTAGCAAAAGGCGAAAAAGTAAAAGCTGCCTCCCGTACTGGTAAAGCGGTGGCCGGTGCTGAAAGCGTGGTGTTTGATTTCACCGATCTATCGACCATTGATAATGCATTTGAAGGTGTAAATCGTGTTTATATCATGGTGCCAACTGGTCATATCGATGTGGTTTCTTTAGTGACGCCGGTGTTAGACGCCGCTATTAAAAAGGGTGTAAAAATTGTGCTGCAATCTGTGCTCGGTGTTGATGCGGATGACAGCCTTCCTTACCGCCAGTTGGAATTAAAAGTTGAACGCTCTGGGGTGCCGTTTGTGATCCTACGTCCGAACTGGTTCTCTGACAATTTCCATACCTTCTGGCTGGCCGGGATCAAGCAAGGTGTTATCGCGGTGCCAGCGGCACAAGGGAAATCCAGTTTCATTGATGTACGCGATATCGCCGAATCTGCTGCTTCTGCATTAACAACCGCCAAGTTTGATGGTAATGCGTTCAACCTGACGGGCCCGGAAGCATTGAGTTATGCGGATGCTGCGGAAAAATTATCGAAAGCATCAGGTCACGCGATTCAATATCAAGCAATTGATGATGATACGTTCGTCGGCATTTTGACCGGTGTGGGTGTACCAAAAGATTACGCCAGTTTCTTAGCGTCGATCTTCTATCCGGTGCGTGAAGGCTGGACAGCGCTGGTTACCGACTCCGTTGAAAAGTTGACCGGACATGCCCCTCGTTCAGTAGCAACTTATATTGATGATCATATCGAATTGTTTAAATAAACGGTCGTCAAACCAGATAAAGCCATCCTTATTGGGATGGCTTTATTATTCACCTACTGCGTCAAAAAAATAACTGGTGCATGTACGTGGGCTTAAATAATTAAAGATTTCTTTTGGCAAACGTGAGGGTTGTAACGCCCGTTTTATACTCAAAGAAACATGCTCTAAATCAATAATGGCTGCTTTATCACGAGGCACATGTGGATCATAGATCATTAGTTTCGGATACAGCAAACGGTTACTATTAACTGACATGATGAGACCAATGTGACCATTGGATAACTCAACAACACATCCGGGAGGATAAATACCTAATTGTTTAATTAATAATTGAATATAATTTTTATTTAATTTCTGGCTGCGATGTTTGAATAAAAAGGATAACGCAGTATAAGGTGGAACAGGTTGTTTGGCTTTCAACAGCGGATTACAAATATAATCATATTCATCAACCACTGATAATAATTGCGTTAAATTATTTATCTGTGTTCCATCAATACCTTTTGGATAACCAGATCCATCAAGACGTTCGTGATGTTGTAAAATAATTTCTTTCGCTTGATCAGGAAAATTAGGCATCAGGTCCAGCAATCTTAATCCATAAACAGGATGCATCTGATATAAATTTTCTTCCGGTTTGGTCAAAGGTTCTGCCTTACGCAGGATCTGTGTTGGTAGCTTGATTTTACCTATATCATGAAAAATAGCCGCCATACCAATCAATTTCATTTCAAATTCAGATTTATTACATTGCTTAGCTATTAACATAGACAATGTAGCGACATTCAGAGAATGATAATAAAGCCCTTCTTCTCTCGTCGAATCATCCATCAGATGTAATGTAATTTGATCTGCGTTAATTAATTGTTTCGATATATAATCGATCAGTTCCCGAGCTTCATGAATCGCATTTAAAGGTCTGGTTTGTAATTTATTTATAAGGCCACGCACTTGGGAAAAAGAGTGTTTGAATGTTTCTTCTGCTCTTTTTTGACTCCGTTTATATTTTTGTAGTTGTTCAATGCGACTGAGTTTTTCAGAATGCATTTTGATTTGCAAATCAGTTATATCTTCATTATTACATTCTTCACTAAGTTGTATGATTTCCTCTGATTCATTTTTCTTAGGTGATGTCTCAGATTTTTCAACAACAAGAAAAACATACTCCAACTCTAACTGTTGAATTATCTTAATTTGCTCTTCATTTTTTATCATGAAGTTTGACAATAAGAATGGATGTTTATGCCAAGTTAATGGCAATCGTATATAATTACCTATTTGCAGATTTTTTACTGATACTTTTATTTCGTTCAAAATATCTACACCCCATCCCTAGTTAGACCACTTTATATTTAAAATAAAAACCTTCATTTTAAATATAATCCAAACACAGCATAGTTCAGGTCTTATAAACCAATCCAAACAAAATGTAGATCGTTTTTTATCCATTTCTAATCGTTATTATTATGCTTACACCAATAAATGTCCAGATCATTTGAGTCTTTTGGTGTTATTTGTGAGTCGAACGAAAAACATTTATTAACGGTTATGAAACAACTAGGAATAACTCGTAACAGATAATGGTATATCCGTAGATTTTTGATGAACAGGAACCAATTAGGTTCCTGTTCTTTTATATGTAATATTTATTGTAATGCCAATTCAATGGCGGCAATTAATTCCGGGCTATCGGGCGTAATATCCGGAGCATAACGACCAATCACTTGACCATTACGTCCGAGCAAGAATTTCTCAAAATTCCACATGATATCAGTTTCATTAGCTGACAATAATTGACGGTCAGCCAATCGAGAACGCAAAGTACCATCAACTTTCGGAGTTGCCTGTGGTTGTTCAGCAATCAACCATTGATACAATGGATGCCGTAATTCCCCATTTACACAAATTTTGCTGAATAACGGAAAAGTCACGCCATAATTCAAGCTGCAAAAATCACTGATTTCTGCATCTGTTCCCGGTTCTTGCGCGGCAAATTCATTTGACGGAAATGCTAATATTTCAAAGCCTTGCGATTTATATTTGTCGTAAATAGCTTGAAGTGCTGTGTATTGTGGTGTCAGGCCACATTTTGATGCCACATTAACGATCAGTAATACTGATCCGGCAAAATCAGATAGATGAGCAGGTGAACCATCAATCTGAGTTAAGGGTAATTCGTTAATCTTCTGAACCATATCTCGCTCCTCTTTTGTTGCTAATTTATCATTTCAATTGCGCACAACCTAATTGCCAGCAACTTATATGCACCTAATAGGTGTAGAATGCAAGAAGCATGTATTGATCATCGAATAAGCAGCCAAGCACCGATGATAATAAAGAATAGACAGGAAATTCATGGATAGCGTCGTCGTACTGGTTGATGTGCAAAATATCTACTACACCACCAAACAAGCTCACAATTGTAATTTTGACTATAACGAATTTTGGCGGCAGGTAACGGCCAATCGGCGCGTGGTAAAAGCGATTGCCTATGCAATCGATCGCGGTGATGAAAAGCAGCGGCAATTTCAAAACATCCTTCGCGCCATTGGTTTCGACGTAAAACTGAAACCCTTTATTCAACGGGCTGATGGCACCGCCAAAGGCGATTGGGATGTCGGCATTACACTCGATGCCATGGAATACGCAAGCGAATCTGATATTGTGGTGTTGGCTTCCGGTGACGGTGATTTTGATTTGTTAGTAAATAAAATTCACCGTGATTTTGATGCATTAGTGGAAGTATACGGTGTGGCTAAATATACCTCGGTGGCATTAGTAAATTCAGCGGCAAAATTTATTCCTATTGAAAGTGATTTGTTATTAAAGTAATTCAGCCACTAGCAGACTGCGGAGCCGAACATGCTTGAATTAAGACCTAATTGCGAATGCTGCGATAAAGATTTGCCACCAGAGTCCACAGAGGCATTGATTTGCTCATTTGAATGCACATTTTGCGTGACCTGTGCAGATAAAATACTTGCCGGGATTTGCCCAAATTGTGGTGGTGAACTGGTTCGTCGCCCTCGCCGTCCGGCGAATA
>JAQUHG010000014.1 GCA_028683735.1 Tolumonas sp.
CATCATCTTTCATATCGCAGCCAACAAAATGATTATCAGCTCAGTGATTTAACTGCGGGTTTGGCACTGGGTGGTGTGAATCGTCAGGGGGTTGAAGCATTACTGATGAATTCAGGATTGGATGCCACCAATCTGGCGAAATGGAAAACCGGGCTTAATTTAATTACCCGTGCAGGTGTGCAATTTAAACTAGACCCTTTTGATTTAAAGCTGAACCGCGAACCGTTTCGCATGCACGGGCAACTGACCACGCGGCCGTTTGATGTGGCGCAGGTGCATGGCGTGGAGTCGATGCGTTCGCTACTGCAGGGCGATCTCTCGGTTGAGGCGACGCCAGCGTTGACGCAGCAATTTGCCCCCGTAGCCGAGGTATTGCCAGATCTGTTGTCGGATGGTTATCTTGAGTCAGAATCGGCTGGCCGTATTTCAACGAAATTGCGGATGGTGAATGGTAAGTTGTCGGCCAATGGTATTGCGGTGCCGTATTAGGCGGGCAGCAATAAGAAGGCGAAGTTGAACTCCGCCTTCTTATTGTTTGGAAAATGACTTATTTGAAAAAGAAAGTTATTTGAATACGACGGTTTTATTACCGTAAACAAAAACACGTTCTTCAGAGACGGCGGTTAACGCTTGATTCAAAACGGAACGTTCGCCATCCCGACCGGCTTTGGCCATGTCTTCGGCGGAGAAGTTGTGGTCAACGCGGATCACACCTTGCTCAATGATCGGGCCTTCATCCAGATCGTTGGTGACGAAATGGGCTGTCGCACCAATGATTTTCACACCACGGTCAAACGCTTGCTGATAAGGGCGAGCGCCGATAAACGCGGGCAGGAATGAGTGGTGAATATTGATGATGCGGTAAGGGTATGATGCGACAAAACCTGGCGTCAGTACGCGCATGTATTTTGCCAGCACGACATATTCTGGCGCGTATTCATCAATAATCGCGCGCATCTTGGCTTCGTGTTCTTCACGGCTTAAGCCTTCGTGGCTGACATGATGAAACGGAATATTGAATTTGCTGGTTAAATCAGCCAGTACATCGTAATTACCGATAACCGCAGCCACATCCAGATTTAAAGCACCTTCGTAGCATTTGATCAGAATATCGCCCAGACAATGCGCTTCTTTCGTCACCATGATGACGACACGTTTCTTGCCGGCTGGCACTAAACGGCGTTTAGCGCCTTGTGGCAAGGTGTCATCTAGATCACCCAGCAGCGTTTCATCATTAAAACGACCTTCCAACTCGGTACGCATGAAAAAGCGCCCTTGCGTATGATCAACAAACTCATCGTTCTTGATGATGTTCAATTGATGTTTGTAACAAATATAAGTGATTTTTGCGATCAGACCCTGTGCATCAGGGCAGTCAGTCAGCAGGATCTTACGTTTCATCCCGTGGTTTTCCTTGGATATGAGTCACAACCAATAATGGCGCAACACTATGCCATAAAACAACCTTCATGCCAGCGAAAAAACCAGTAAACGTGAGGAATTGGGGGATTGAAGTCATATTGTAGGCATAGGTGAAGCGAACAAGATGCGTTACTATTTGTTTTACTGTCACTGCTAGATGAGATGTTAATTATGTCTGCTGAAATGAATACCGATCTGCGTTTTACCCGCACTCTTGCGGCATTTGATGAAGCAAATTCACATGACCCTCGTCAGGCGTTAGATGAGAACGGGGTGGCGGTGGCCTATGAAGTATTGTACGCCCGTCGGATGAGCCAGATGCTGCAAAGCTTCTGCCCTCAGGCGTCAGAAGCATTAAAACTGGCGGCGCATAGCCAGCATATTGAACGCTGGATGTTACCGCGTGAGCTTTATTCGCTCGATCGAAAAGGCTATTTGCAATGGCGCAGCGATTTAAAACTGCGTCATGCCAGCCGGGCGGGCGAGATCATGCTGGCACAGGGTTATGATACGGCGATGTGCGAACGTGTTGCTGCCTTGCTGAAAAAAGAAAAATTAAAAAGCGATGCAGAAAGTCAGGCGTTGGAAGATGTTATTTGTTTGGTCTTCCTGCAATTTTATTTTTCTGAATTTTCGAAAGCGCATGATGAAGCTAAATTAATTGATATTTTGCAAAAGACTTGGCGCAAAATGTCTGACGCGGGTCATCAGGCAGCACTGAGCTTGCCATTGACGGATGCAGAAAAAACACTGGTTGCGAAAGCACTGGCGTAATACGTAAACCTAAATAAATGTTGTAAATACAGGAGTCGTTGTATGTTGAAGTGGTGCCGTTATGTGTTGGCTGGGGCTGCATTATCTCTTGCCGGTTGTGCTGCGTTACAACCGAAACTGGAAGCACCGACAGTGGCGGTTAACTCTGTACGCGTGATGCCGGGGCAGGGGCTGAATCTGCGTTTTTTGATCGGTTTACATGTGCAGAACCCGAACTCGCTGCCACTACCAATTCATGGCGTTAACTACACGGTTGCGTTGTCTGGTCAGCCGGTGGTGTCAGGTAATAGTCAAAACCAACCGACTATCCCGGCGCATGGCGAACAGGATGTTGAAGTGGAAGCAGTGGCCGATCTGATGAATGGATTGTCCTTGGCCAATACATTGCTGAGTAACCCGCTACAACAAGAAGTGCCATATGCGGTCAAAGCGTCAGTTGATGTTGGGGCTTTTCTGCCAAATATTCCGGTACAAAAAAGCGGGGTTGTTAACCTGACCACGGGTGCTATTCGTTAATTTCTCTTCGTGTATCACTAAAACGCCCGGACATCTCTTTGTCCGGGTTTAGCGTGCCATGTCACGTATTTTGCCAGAAAAATGGCGCCACTTTCCCTCCTGTATGTATTCAAATAAATTCGTACTTGGCTCGTCATTCCTGTTTACTGAGGGAATAGTGCACTTTGATAGCATTTTGCACGCTAAATGAGTTACTCATGAAAAGATATATTCCTCTGTTATCTTGTTTTTATGCGGCGTTATATTCTGCTGATGTCTGCGCTGTGGAATTATCCAATACCTTTTCTGTGAATGGCTTCGGTACGTTGGGATCGCAATGCGGTTGGTTATATGAACGCAGGCGCCTCTTTGCAAGGTGTTAAGGTGGTGTTGCGGTTATAGTGCTGCGATTTGCGGGTTATAAACCCGAATGCCATTTTTACCTGCTTGCTTTACCTGATACATGGCGACATCGGCACACTCAAAGGCGGCATTGAAGCTTGCGGCGTTGTCCGGGCAAATAACAATGCCGATACTGGCACCTACATTTGCGGTTTTATCTTTTCCAATATCAATGGGTTGACTGATCCTCTGTAAAAATCGTTGCGCTAATCGTACCGCGGTTTCCTGTGAGGCATCATTCAACGCGATCAGAAATTCGTCGCCACCCCAACGGGCGACAATATCACTTTTTCGTGTCAGGTTACTTAAGCGGTTGGCCACTTCAATGAGCACCTTATCACCGGCATCATGACCTTCCGTGTCATTTACTTTTTTAAAACCATCGAGATCAAGTACGATCAATGCGATAGGCTGATGGATACGAGCTGCGGTATGGATCATCTGATCGATTTGTTGCTCAGCCTCGCGACGGTTTTTCAGATGTGTGAGGTGATCATGGCTGGCATCGTGGACAGAGGCATTTAAGGCTTCGTGTTGTCGG
Source organism: Tolumonas sp. (assembly GCA_028683735.1). Classification (GTDB taxonomy): domain Bacteria; phylum Pseudomonadota; class Gammaproteobacteria; order Enterobacterales; family Aeromonadaceae; genus Tolumonas. Next base: position 3,635 of record JAQUHG010000014.1, read on the forward strand.
GTAATATCATTAATGAAAATCAGAATGATGCTTTCACCATAATCATTAACGGCTTCTTTGGCATTAATACTGACCCAACGACGATGGCCATCTTCATGTGACAGTAATTTCACATCAAAACAGTTGTCTGATTTTTCTTCCAGCAACTGAGTCATTTGTTCCATAAATTCATCGGGATTTTTTACCAACAGACTGACCCATTCCGCCGTATGCGGTAGATGGCGGTTACCGGTTGCCGATAAAACCAGATCTTGAAATGATGGATTATAGGTCAGTAAATTCATGGATTTATCGGTCACAATCAGCGCGTTGGTCGATAAGTCAAAAACCATTCTGAAATTATTGGCGATCAGTTCAACCCGATCGCGAAGTTTTCGTTCTTCTGCGATCTGCTGTTGCACTTTATCCAGCAACTGGTTCACTGTTTTCGACAGGGTTTCCAACTCTGTTTCCCGCAATAACACGGGAATAGTCAGCCGTTTATCATCACCAGGTCGGATCAGATACAGCTCGCTGGCCAGTTTACTGACGGGGTTTGTGATAAATAGCCAAATCACTGCCATCATACAAAGCAGCGTTACAATAATCAGTAAGGCCATTAATACGGTAATTTCTAAGGCGATCGCTTTGGCTTGTACATCAATAATATCGCGGCTGGGGGTGATAATTAATTCACCGATTTTGTCATTGCCCCCAAACGGTGAATACAATATTTGAGTGATGGGGGCGAGAGAGGCGCCATCATTGCGGCCCTGATGCAGTGAAAATTTCTCTGTATTAATGGTGACACTGTAGATCAATTTATTGCGTAATAAACCATCAAGAACATCTTCGGCGATGAGACGATCATTTGCATACGCGGCGATCTCGGCTGTTTTATAGACAGTCGCTGATAGCTGGGTAACGGCTTGCAGACTATGGGTTTGTTCCCGGTTGTAGGTGAAATTGTAAAAACTGTAAGACGCGATAACGGTTACACCGGAAACGAACAAGGTAACAATCAAAGAGAGACGCAGATGAAGGTTGAGTTTCATGGATAAGATCCCTAATGAAACATCTGATGCGATAATTTAATGATAATCTTAAATTTGTAAATCAGATGTTACTCTTCAGCCGCGTCTTATAAAAGATGAGAAAAGTTGTTCAATTATAAGAGGATATTGCGCTCACATAATAAGAAGCATATGTATCGGCGATCAGCAATATTCCCCTTCCACCAGGAACTCATCAATAATGTCGGTAAACTCCGGCCATAATTCTTCTGGGACTGCTGCTTCCGGATCATCTTCATTGTCACCGTAGTCATCCCAGAAATAGGCGCGCAGGGCATTGGCAAACTCGTCATCTAATTCAGCTAACTGTGCCACCGTACCGCACCAGATGATACGGCGCAGGCTTTCAGTCAGATCATTAAGTTGCTCGACCAAAATATTGTCACTGTGACTTTGTTCAATCAACAGCTCGAAACGTTCGCGCGCACTTTCGGCTTGTTCTTCATCTAACTCACCGGTGTCGGCTAGCAGATAAATATAGTCACCCAGTAAATATTCAATCAAATCATCGCGACTATGAAACCAATGCCACTGGCTACCTCTGTTTCCCAGTAATGAAGCGTCAAATGAGCTGTCAACGTGGCAAATTGCCCATTGATTTTCCATTGTTATTTCTCCGGTAAGTTCATCGGTGGATATTAGATGTCGGGTATGGTGGCGAAATATAAAGTATTTTCGCCACACTCACTATAGCGAGCACAGATCAGTATCCGCGTTGGCGATCAACTTGACCTTGTACCGGATGCCCGCTGGCTAATGCTTGTATATTCGCTGCAATTTGTGCCACGGCTTCCTCTGGAATAGTGTCGGCTGCCACATGCGGGGTAATAATTACCGCGGGGTGTTGCCAGAAAGGGTGTGCTGCCGGTAACGGTTCGCTCGCAAAAACATCCAGCAAAACAAAGCGCAGGTGTTGTTGATTGAGTAAATTCAGTAGCGCGTCTTCATCCAGCAGTGTACCGCGTCCGGCGTTGATCAAGGCGGCATCTTTTGGCAATAGCGCTAAATGCTTGGCATCGAGCAGATGCTGGGTTTCATTGGTTGACGGCAGAATGCTGAATAAAACATCAGTTTCTTGCAATAATGACCCGAGTGCATCGCAACCATGTACACAGCGGACATGCTCAATGTTTCTTGGTTGCCGACTCCAGCCACTAACCGGATAACCCAGCCCTGCGAGTGTTTGTGCGACATGCACGCCCAGATGACCAAGACCCAGAATAGTGACTCGCGTATCTTTGGCGAGACGGGTTGGTTGTGGTTGCCAGACTGTGTTGCGTTGTTGGCTTCGGTAAATATCCATTTTGCGTTGGAAATGCAGCAACCCGTATAACGCATATTCGGTCATCTGCTGCGCCATGCCGGCATCGGTCAGACGGATGATGGTGACATGTTCGGGAATATCGTCGCGTTGCAGGAATTTATCGACCCCGGCACCAAGGGTAAAAATCACCTGTAGATTAGAAAAGCGGCTGAAGAAATTCACTGGTGGTTTCCAGGCGACCACATGGGTTACCGCTTCAGCATTTATTTCCTGCGGCCAGCAGGCGATAGACCAATCAGGCAATGCTTCTTGCAGCAGATGATGATAATGATCTTGCTGTTCGGGAGAGTAGAGATAGAGCATAAGAGAAGCCTCTGTGATCAGATGTGTCTGCAGTATAGCAGTAGCTGATGCCAGAGAAGGAAGGTCATTGATACCCTTCGTACTTGAAGTTGCAGCGTCGTTGACAGCATTCACTCACCCCAATCACATAGCCTATCTATGTTCATGGGGATTCGCTCACTTGTCGCCTTGCTGCAACTCCAATTACTTTGGGTATAAGCAGGGTGATTAAGCCAGTGCTTTTAATACTGCGTCGTAGTTTGGTTCGTGAGTGATTTCATCAACCAGCTCTGCGTGCAGCACTTTGTCTGCTTCATCCAGCACCACAACAGCGCGAGCAGTTAAGCCAGCCAATACGCCATCGGCAATCGCAACACCGTAGTCAGTGACAAACGCGCCGCTACGCAGGGTTGAAAGGGTAACCACATTATCCAGACCTTCTGCACCACAGAAACGTGCTTGCGCAAAAGGCAGGTCAGCGGAAATACACAATACAACGGTGTTATCCAGTTTGCTGGCAGCTTCATTGAAATGGCGTACAGAAGCAGCACAAACGGCGGTATCTACGCTTGGGAAAATGTTCAGCACTTTACGTTTACCGCTGAAAGAGGCCAGTGTTACATCAGCCAGCTCTTTATTGACCAGTGAAAACGGTTTAGCCGTGGTGCCCGTTTGTGGGAAATCACCATTCACAGTTACCGGATTACCAGCCAGAGTTACAGTTGCCATGTCACTATCTCCTTGCATGTAGGAATATTAATTGCGTGCAATATAATTGCTAACAATTAAATGTAACCGATTTAACAGATACTCAACAAGTATATTCGGTTTAGTAAATTATGCCGGACTAGTAATTGTGATAATAAAAAGCCTCTGTTACTGGAACGGAGGCTTTTATCGCTGCGGGTGTGTGAGAGTTTAGTGTGCTGTAACCAATGAACCAAAGCGTACCTTACAGCCTGCGCCTGGTGTGGTTTCGTAATTGATTTTTTCCTGACAATACGCACCGGCTTTAAAATAGAACTTCTGATTCTTCCAGTTCGGGTCGCCAACCACATAATCATAAGTCGATGTTTTGCCGCCATCCACAGCGACATTGAGTACACCCGCATTAGAGTCGATGGTATAGCAGAATTTACTTGTACCGGGTGCCGCCAGTAAGGTTTTGATGTCACCGTTGGAACCATCTTCATTCCGTTTAGTCAGTGAATAAACGGAACCATTTTCCCACTGTAACTTGATCAACGGATTGTTATAACTATGGATCTGCCCAATGACTACTTTTTTTGTCGACGGCACTTGGGCAACCCACAAACAGGCTTTCATCGTGTGATGACCTTCCCAGTTCCAGTCGTCGCGATCGTTATCACCAATCATTTCACGTAATTCAGAACGTGGATAATCGGAATTTTTGGTTGTGACGAGATCGGTGCCATTCACTGGGGCCCAGAATGTCATTTTATTATTACTGTCTAAATAGAAATATTTGCTGGCATAAGTGGCTAATTGATCTGGCATTATTTCAATCAGACCACCGCTGCTGTTTGCAACCGGCAAAGTTTCTTTCCATTGACGTAAATCAAAAGGGCCAGTAGCTGGCGCTATATAAGTGGTAGCCGCATAAGCAGAAGTTGCAGACAGAACACATAACGCAATTAATTTTTTCATAATACCGCCAAAAATAGACAAATAAACGCTTTCCACTTGTGACTGTGGGAAACTAATAAATAAATTCCTGATTTACGGAATAGCGAAATATCTGAATATACGAATTCAGATGATAAATAATTAACTCAACATCGTTTATTCACTTCAGGAGTGTCATTTTTTTGGGGGGTGTTTTGCAGTTCCGCAATAACGCCATATGTAAGAGATACACAGACGCTATTGCGAACGGACATACTGTTCGCATTGGGCTTCATCTTGGGTTCCTCGAGCTTTTCAAGGCAATTACACACCTGCTACCACTATCAGTACAGGCAAGTATTCGAATAATTCCATAACAGATATTATTCGGATGGCTGAATAATGAATGATCTAAAATAAAGATCAATAACTATTTTAATAGAAAATGATATTTAATAAGTAACTTTATGATTGTTATTGTAATTTATTTTATTTTTGTTTTTTCTAAATTACATAAATCAAGTATAGGTGTTTTTTTATTCTCGTTGATTGTCATTAACTATTTTGGTGCATTAATTTCTATATTTTAAATTAATAGGGTTTTTGTTTATTTTTGTTTGGCGAAAATAATACACGAGGCTTTTATTTTTTGATCTTGAACAGTATTTCGATGTGTTATTTTAAATTACAAAATGAAGTTGTGTCGTTAATGTGACAATTGATTTAATTTGGGTCATTTGTTTTATTATGGGTCACCATGATGAAGCGAAATAACAACGTTATTCTATTATTAGAATTATTTTAATTAGTTCCAAAAGAGTATTTTTGGTGAAAATTAGAACAATTTAATGATAATGAAAATCAATTGTTTAGCTTGTGATCGATATCAAAAATGTTGCTGAATTGTTAATTCGATTAAAAAGTGGTCAATTTTTTGCTCCAGATCAATTTGCGTAACCATAACTGTATTGGGAGTTGGTTGTTAACGGAAAGTTCACGGCGTTGATGCATCCATGATGGATGACATAACTTGAAAAGGAGTGTTTCATGCGTATCAGTATCTTTGGTATGGGTTATGTTGGCGCAGTTTGTACTGCCTGCCTTGCACAGCGTGGCCACCAGATCATCGGGGTCGATGTTTCCAAACATAAAGTTGAACTGATCAATGCCGGTCGCTCTCCCATCGTGGAGCCGGGATTGGATGAATTACTAGCTGCAGGTAAAAACGCCGGCCGGATCCGGGCGACAAATGATTACACCGATGCCATCCAGAACAGTGACATTACTATGGTCTGTGTTCCGACACCGAGCAAACGTAATGGTGACCTGAGTCTGGAATATATTGAGGCCGTTTGCCGTGAAATTGGCTTGGCCATGCGCGATAAACCTTCGCGGCATACGGTGATCATCCGCAGCACTGTCTTACCGGGTACGGTAAAAGGGGTAGTGTTACCGATACTGGAAGATTGTGCCCAGATGAAAGCAGGGGTGGATTTCGGCTTAGGGGTCAATCCGGAGTTTTTACGAGAAAGCACCGCACTGCGTGATTACGACGAACCGCCAATGACCGTCGTAGGTGTGCTGGATGATGAAACGGGTCGTTTGATGGAGTTACTTTACAGTGACTTGCATGCACCGTTTATCTGCAAACCGATTGAAATTGCCGAGATGGTGAAATACACCTGCAATGTCTGGCATGCGGTAAAAGTCAGTTTTGCCAATGAAATTGGCAGTATTGCAAAAGAACTGCATGTGGATGGCCGTGAGGTCATGGATGTGGTGTGCCGCGACAATAAACTCAATATTTCCAGTTATTACATGAAACCTGGCTTTGCGTTTGGTGGTTCGTGCCTGCCAAAAGACGTACGGGCGCTCAATTACCGCGCATCCCAATTGGATGTGCAAACGCCGCTCATTTCTTCGTTAATGCACAGTAACGAAAATCAGGTGAAACGTGCGTTTCAGATGATTGAGTCACTGAACAAGCGCAAGATCGGCATGTTGGGCTTAAGTTTCAAAGCCGAAACAGATGATCTGCGCGAAAGCCCTCTGGTGGAACTGGCCGAGATGTTGATTGGCAAGGGTTATCAGCTTTCCATCTATGACCGCAACGTCAAATTTGCCAGTGTGCACGGTGCCAACCGCGATTACATCAATGGCAAGATCCCTCATGTCTCTTCTTTGTTGGCGGAGGACGAATCGGAGCTACTCGATAATGTCGATGTACTGATCGTGGGCAACAAAGATAAGGCATTTCAAGCCATGCTGGAGTCGTGGCCGGAAGAGAAATATCTGGTCGATTTGGCCGGTTTTATGACGAACACATCGGTCGTCAATAAACAGGGTATTTGCTGGTAACCATACGATCAGCAGTCTGAGGTTCTGACTGTCTGCTCATCACTGATCGCAACACTTTTGCCCCATGTTGTCATGGGTTGGGTGACTTTTTCCCGACGCAGAGCAGAAGTGTTGCGATCCCCTGAATATTCATGCCGGGACGGGCTGAAAGGGGGTGAGTTATGCAATGGATGCAAACTACGACAGGCTGGTTATTGCTGGGGTGCTTGCTTTGCTCGTTGGCATTGTTGGTGCCACCAGAAGTGTTTTCCGCCGGGCACCCTGAGTTTTTGCTGGTGGTCGGTGGCATCGGGTTGTGGCGTTATGGCGTGGGTTTAATGCATTACCTGCGTGGTCTGTTCTTTTGTTATGTCGTGTTTCCCCGCCATCGCAAGCAAGCGGCGGCGGCGGTGCTGGCACAGCCACCTTCACATATCTATTTGATGGTAACCAGTTTTCGCATTGATGCGATGACTACTGCCATGGTCTATCGTTCGGTGATCAGTGAGGCCATTCATTGTGGTTATCCGGCTACGGTAGTGGCGTCGATTGTTGAGCTGTCGGATGAATCACTGATCCACACCTTGTGGCAACAGGCGGCACCACCGCAGGATCGCGTCACGTTACGTTTCGTTCGCATTCCCGGCACCGGCAAACGTGATGGACTGGCGAATGGTTTTCGGGCTATTGCGCGGGATATGCCGGATGCACAGGCGTTGGTCGCAGTGGTAGATGGCGATACGGTGTTGTCGGACGGCATTATTCGGCAGTCATGTCCTTATTTTTCCCTGTTTCCCAATGTTGGCGCGCTGACAACCAATGAGTATTGCGATGTGCTTGGCAGTTACTGGATGAGTCAGTGGCACAAGCTGCGCTTTGCTCAGCGGCATATCAGTATGTGTTCGATGGCGTTGTCAAAACGGGTATTAACCCTGACCGGGCGTATGTCGCTGTTTCGTGCCAGTGTAGTGACTGAGCCGGAGTTCATCTCGGATGTGGAGAACGATCATCTGGATCACTGGCGGCTGGGGCGCTTCAAATTTCTGACCGGCGATGACAAATCGAGCTGGTTTAGCATGATGCGTCAGGGCTGGGATACCTATTATGTGCCGGATGCGGAAATCACTACGGTAGAACACCCACCATCAAAAAGTTTTATAGCCGCGGCTCGTCAGCTGATGTTTCGCTGGTATGGCAATTCATTACGGCAAAACTCACGGGCCACCCGGCTTGGTATCAAACGTCTGGGCTGGTTTACCTATTACGTGTTGTTTGATCAACGCATCTCAATGTGGACTAGTGTTTTGGGGCTGACGGCTGCGGTGTTGGCCGGTTTCAAATATGACATTGGTTATCCGGTGATCTATCTGTTGTGGATCGCGCTGACCCGTACACTGGTGTCACTGATGCTGCTGGCTTCCGGCCACAAAGTGGGGCCGGGTTTCCCGCTGATGCTCTATTTCAACCAAATCTTTGGCTCGCTGATCAAAATCTACGTGGTGTTTCGCCTGGATCGCCAGTCGTGGACACGTCAAAACACCAAACTGAAACATGATCATGGTGCGTTTCAAACCTGGTTTAACCGCTGGTCCACGACTGCCATGACGTTTTCGGCGGTCAGTGTATTTATGGCGGTGGTAGTTCATCTGGTTTAGTCCGGCCAATCGGCTTTTTAAGCCAATGACAGGATGACATTGAGGCTGCATAGGAAGGGGATGAAAGATGGCGACTGCAAATTTAAATCTGGTTCATGAGACCGAAGCACAACGACGCCACGCACGGGTGAAAATTCCAGCCCGGTTGATCGTGACTGATACGCAACATAATCAATATGTCATGGAGTTGAATGAGATTTCAGCCAGTGGTTTCAGTGTAATAAATGAAGATGCCCGTTTGCATGTTGATCAGGTCTATCGGGGACGTCTGTTATTTAACTTTGATGCCGTAGAATTTGTGCTGAAGGTAAATTTCAAGGTGATTCACCAATGGGCAGATGAACATCGGTTTGGCTGTGAATTTCAGGATCTGGGCACACAGGAGATATCCACCTTACGTTTGTTAATCAGCAAGTTTCTTGGCGGGGAAATTGCGCAGGTCAATGATGTATTGACGACCTTAAGTCGGGAAAACTTCACCAAAGCGCGAAAAGCAGTCAACACCAGTGCCGGCTTGACGGGCTGGGCGAAAACCAAGGCCTTGCTGGCAACGGCACTCATGTTTGTGGTGGGGCTGGGGGCATTTTCTTATTTGCTGAGCACACTGGCGAGCCATTATCTGGTTACTGCTGCACGCAGCGCATCCGTGACCTTGCCACAACAAGCGGTGTTAATGCCCAAAGAAGGCAATGTCGAATTATTGGTCAAGGTGGGCGCTACGGTTAAGGCGGGTATGCCGGTGGCAAGAGTACAAGCGCCGTGGGCAGAACAGGTCACCACATTATTAAAAGCCAGTGCGACACCCGATCCGAAATTGCTGTCGTTATTGCAAACCCAGATGGATTACACCTTACCCAGCCCTTGTGATTGTGTGGTGCTGAGCACCGGTGTGACCAACGGCCAGTTTTTGGAACGGGGAAAACCGGTTGTGCAACTGGTGCCGCCACAAAGCCAGCCTTATGTGCAAGCGAATTTCGATTATGCCGATTATGCCAAGCTGACCGCCGGACGTAAGGTTGTGCTGACTTTACCGGATGGTTTGCCAGAAGTCAGCGGCACCATTTCTCAGGTGCAGATGACCGACGTAATACCAACTCCGGCATTAGGCGCGGTGATGGTGCGGATCAGACCGGATCGAGTCTTACCAGCGAGCACAGTGAGTTCACCGGTGGCGGTTTCTGTCGCACCTGTTTGGTTTGATCGGCTGCGGATGGCTGTCGCGATGCAGGTGAAAAAATTTACTCAAACTGAGGCTGGTTAATCATGAAACGGAACGTTTTGATGATGGCGCTCATGGGCTTTGGTTTATCGGCTTGCCAAAGCTATACCGCGCAAATGCAACCGCAGCAGCATAGCCGAATTAAAATTTCACCGACGCAACAGTGGTCTGCCTTGCAGGATGTAGGGTATGACGGTGTTAACCCGGAGAAGGTCACTGATTATCTGCTGCTGGGCAAAAATGCTCAGCAGCGGGAGCAGGCCAGACTGCTGTTAAAAGCACAGTTACAGCATGATCCGAGTGGTGAAAAAGAGCTGCTTTATATCGCTAATTTAATGCAGGTCATCGAACTGGAACCGGGCTGGGCGGATGAGATCCGTAACACGCTCTGGGCACGGCAGCAACGCTGGGGTGATGTGATGTATGAACTCATTACTTTTTATGCCCGCTATCCACAACAGCCCGGTTATGCCGATTTACGCCAGCTGGTTTCGCAATCGGATAAACGACTGGCGCCCAATCAACGCAGCTGGTTATGGGCAATGGTGCGGTTGCCAGACATGCTGAAAACACAAACGACCGCGGCTGAACTGCGCAGCATGTGTCAGCAAATTTCATTTAATACACCGGCGTTTGGTTATGTGCAGCCATCCGACCTGCAATTGTGTCGCCGGGCGCAGCTGATGTTATTGCGCCAAAACGGCGGTAATGATTGGCCGGAACTGTATACGGCAATCAGCGTTGAACTCAAAGGCCGACGGTTGCTGGACAGTGATCTGTTACCGCTAATGCAGATACTGCAAAGCACTGTGGCCGGTACGCCGATGAATGAACAAGCACTGGCATTAGGCCGGTTGGCTCAACCGCAAAATCACGATGTCGCGCTGGCGGTTATCGCGTTATTGCTTAGCCAACCGGGCGATGAAACTGAAACCAAGCACTTAGAGCAACAATTGCTGCAATTACAGCAACAAGGTGATCCGCAAGCATCCTATTTGCTGGGGCGACTCTATCTGGAAGGGCAACGCAAAGCGGCTGATCCGGTGCTAGCGGAAAAGATGCTGAAAGCTGCCGCCGATCTGCCGGAAGCCAATTATTTATTGGGGCGTCTGTATCTGAGTGGTCTGTTAACGGGAACACCACAAATCCAGCAAGGCGTCGATTTGCTGGTGCAAGCAGCTCGCCAAGGGCATGCCAGAGCGGATGAGGCTTTAGCAATTGCTTTTCATAACACACCAGGTGTGAAAGCCAACCCGGTATATGCCTGGGTATTTACCTCATTGGCTCAGCAAAAACTAAATAGCCCGTCATTACAACAATTACGTTCGTCGTTGGTGTTAGATAAACAGCACCAACAACAAGCCAATACGTTGCTAATGCAGGAGCTGCGTGCGCGTAACGTCGACGGTATGCCGTTATCAACAGTGCCGCAATTGGCGTCGGAAGGGGATGGAACCAACAGTGAAGAGCAGAACAGAAATGATTCAGAGCTGGTGAATAATTTCTGAGTTGTCTGCCGATCCCTATACCGAAGTTCAGCATCAAGGAGCAGATAATGAACAAAATTGTGATAGTCGGTCTTCTCGCGTGCGGGCTCATGTTTACGCAATTGGCGCAGGCAGAGTTTTATACTGTGCAAACTGTTTCTACACAGGCTGTCGATCCGGTGTTACCGGCTTTGCCGGATATTAGTGGTTATAACCGCAATGCCATTTTACAAAAACAGGCTAAATGGCAGAAACCCGCCCATATTACCTTCGAACGCATGATCAACAATGTGGCGACCCGGAAGTTTTTTAAGGGTGGCAAACTGGGCATGTGGGCGCAAAAACAAGGCCAATTTCCCAAAGCGATCTACGTTCGTGATGGAATTCTGACATTACCGGCTTTGCACAAAACCATGCCGGATGCATTGGTTAAATTGAATAAACAGCAGTATTTGCTGCGTTTTCCCATCGTGGTAATGAATCATGCGGCATTCGCGATTGCACCGGGGGAAGAGTTATTGCTTTCTCATGAACGGGGCAGTTTTCTGGTTAATGCGGGTGATGTGTTTATTGTCGATGGCGCTTTACGTGGCTGGAGCGAGAAAACCAACTCTCCGGCCAAATTTAACGGTAAAAAAGAGGAGTACCGGCCATTTTATATTGGCTGGAGTGGCTCAGAGACCTATGCCTATGGTTCGTTAATTGAGAGCCTCGGTTCACTGAATAGTAAGGCGTATGGTTTTACGCTGTCGACCTATTCAGAACAAGATGAGATGTATGCTCCGCTGACCCTGAACCGGTTGCAACATCCCCGTGGCTGGTTGGTGAACAATCGGGTAACCGATATGTTTTATGGCTTCTACTCTTATGAAGCCAATGATGTGGTGCTGGTTGGTAATAAATATTACGACAACATTTATTACGGCATCGATCCGCATGATCGCTCTCACCATCTGATTATTGCTAATAATGAGGTGTGGGGCACTAAAGTTCGCCATGGCATTATCGGTTCGCGTGATGTCAGCGGCTCGTTCATTTTTGGCAATGTGTCACACGATAACAATCAAGCCGGCATCATGCTTGATCGCGCCAGTAACCATAACGTTGTTATGCAAAACAGTAGTTATAACAATGGGAGTGATGGGCTGGCGGTATATGAAAGCCATCATAATCTGATCGCGGATAACCGTTTTTATAATAACCAGCATCACGGTATCCGCTTTCGCAACAGCCTTGATGTGACCCTCAAAGACAACCTCATTCTGCAAAATGGCCATTACGGAATTTATGGCTATTTAAGCGATCTTTCAGCACACGCTCCGTTACCCGGTCATGAAGCTCGCGATCTGAAACTTGATCCGTATGAGATGCGCGGCTCTGGTTCTATCAGTGGTGGTGTCATTGCGTTAAATGGCAGTGGCGCACTGTTTACCACCGGTTTAGAAGCCGTAGAAATTGGCAAATTAGCCTTAGATGAAAATGGTAAACGTCGTGAAATTACCTTGGGTGGCGATTTAGTGCCTTATACCGATGTGATTTCTACCGTCTGGTATGGCGATGTCAACGAAGTGTTGTTCAGCCGCGCCGTCTCAACGAAACGCCCGAACGCGCGTAATCCTGTTTCACTGGAGGTGGCCAATGACTAAGTTCGCACCCATTTTTAGTGTTCTGACATTTATATTGATCGTCACTGGCGCTGGCGTGTCACAGGCAGCGGATAATGGTTTACCTAAATATGCCGCCGAACCTTGCTGTCAGTTGTGCCCGGCAGCACAAAAAACATCGGCCGAAGTGGGGCTGAAGGAAGGCAGTGCCGGTTGGTTGTTTGCAGCTACCGAACGGGCTACCAATGCCGAGCCATTAACCACCCCAGAGCGCGCTTTTTTGCTCAAATTACTGGTGCAGGAGTTAGCGCAAAAAGGCACCACTGTGATGCTGGTTATGCCGCCATCGCGGACGTTGATGTATGCGGATCATCAACTGAGTAAGGGAACCGCTGCTGAAACGACGAAAGAATATCTACAGACTTTGCGCTTTTTTCGTCAGGCCGGTTTTTTAGTGCCCGCGTATGAGCGTTTGCAGCCAACAGTGTCGGGATCAGCAGAGCCGTTTTTCTTCAAACGTGACATTCACTGGACGTCTTCTGGCGCGAAACAAACCGCTCAATTGGCGGCCGCGGATATTCGCAAATTAGCGTTGTTTGAACACCAACCGGAACAACGTTTTGAAACTACGGCGCAGGGTGTGCTGAAAATCAGTGGGCTATTGAATAATCAGTCGCAGGCGTTGTGTGGCGGCCAGCGTTATCCACTGGAGTTCTCGCCGCATTTTGTGACCAAAGCGGTTGATGTGGTAACAACGACAGCTGATGACATCTGGCTGATCGGTTCCAGTCAATCGGTGGAAAATCGCTTTAATTTCAGTGGTTTTTTACAACAGGATCTATCTCGAAAGGTCAGTAATTATACGCCTGATGACGGTAACAGCAGCGTCGGATGGACGAAATTACTGACCTCGGAGGCCTTCCAAACTAAACCGCCGAAACTGATTTTATGGGAACTGCCGTATGAACATCGCAAACTCAGTGCGTCGCAATTACGGCAAATGATCGCGTTAGTGAATAACGGTTGTGAATCTTATCCGACGCTGGAACAGAAAGCGCAAGTCTTTCAGGGGAACAAACTGAACGATGTGATATTCGGCGCCAACCTGCTGAAGACGCATCCCAGCCAGTTGATCTTTGATTTGAAATTAAGCGATCCATCCATCGAACAATTACTGCTAACTGTCTGGTATTCCGACGGTGGAAAAAGTGATTTTCAGATCAGAAAAAATAGTCAGCTCACTGACAGCGGACGTTTTAGTTTTGTGTTGGGTAATGTCGAGATGAGACAGCCGCGCTTTTTCGTCTCCCTTGATTTATCCCTGCCTGGCGCTGCGCGTGGAAAAACCACCATCAACGCCAGAGTCTGTCATTTCCCCGATAACTTGTTACAGACCGCAGGGAGATGAAGATGAAAATGGCTCGCGGTTATTCGCTGATTTCTCTGACGGGTTTTCTCCTGGCTGGTCTCTTTGCTTGTGTTGGGGCTGCGCCGGCTAACGCGGTATTACAGGCACCGGTGGGTTATCTGCAAGGCCATCTGACTATTCGCGTATCAGAGCATGCTACTGATTGCCCACCGTTGAATATCTATCAGGGCGGGCTTGAGATCCCCAGTAAATATGTGCAGTCGGAAAAGTCGAAAGATGTGATCGACGATGACAACGAAGCGCGTTATGCCGCGTTGTCAGCACCGATGTCTGATTTGCAACAATTATCGGCGGCGTTGACTGACAAGTTATTCAAAGGCAACGGCACTGAGCAGGATCTGCAATGTTTGCGTCAGCACTGGCTGGCGTGGGCCAAAGCCGGTGCGCTGCTGCAACCGACTAAGTCTGCGGTGGGAAAGGCCATTCGGAAATGGACGCTGGGAGCTATTGCTGCCAACTATCTGAAAATAAAGCTGAACCTGCCAGAGGATGATCCCACTTTTCCGAAAGTGGAACGTCAGACGTTGGAACGCTGGTTGGGGTTAGTCGCCGGTGAAGTAGTAAAAGATTACAGCCACCGCAAACCAGAGCAGATCAACAATCACGATTACTGGGCAGCCTGGGGGGTGATGACGACCGCAGTCGTACTGAATCGTGCCGATCTGTTCAATTGGTCTGGCGAGATTTATCTCAACGCGATGGCGCAAGTTAATGCCGACGGCGAGTTGCCCAATGAATTGAAACGTCGCAGTCGGGCGCTGAGTTATCACAACTTTGCTTTGCAACCACTGGTATTACTGGCCGCCTTTGGTGAAGCCAATGGGCAACCTTGGTTGAGTGCTGATAATGCAGCATTACAACGTCTGGCGGCACTTGTGATCCACAATCTGGATGATAGCAGTGTACTGGCGCAGGCGGCGGAGGCTAAACAAGTCAAAGAAAGTCTGCGTGAACACGGGCGACTTGCCTGGCTGGCACCTTATATTGCCATCTCGGGTAACCGGGAGTGGTTACCGTTACTTAAATCGTTATCAACACTGAAAATGACCCGCTTGGGTGGAGATCTTAGTTACCTCTATTTGCGCAACGAGCCTGGATTTACGCAATGAATCAGGATTTGCGCAATGAGCCAGGGCTGGCTGATAAACAAGCCCGTGTAGTCATAGGGACGATGTCCTTAAACAGCATGAGCAGCATGGAGCAACAATCATGATCCCAGTCATTCTCTCAGGTGGTAGTGGTTCACGTCTTTGGCCGCTTTCCCGTAAGCAATATCCAAAGCAATTCCTGAACTTATTAGGCGACCACACGCTGTTACAGCAAACAGTCATGCGGTTGCCGGAAAAACAGTTCGGTAAACCGTTTTTGGTTTGTAATCAGTTACATCGTTTTATCGTGCGCGAACAGATGCAACAAATCAGCCGTTCGACACATAGCGTGTTGCTGGAACCGTTCGGGCGTAATACGGCACCGGCGGTGGCCTTATCCGCCATGTTGATCACTGAGGAAGATGGTGACGACTTGATGCTGGTATTACCGGCAGACCATGTGATCCGTGATTTAGCGGCGTTTCATGCTGCCTTAGAGCGCGGGCGTGCGGAGGCGGAGGCCGGCAAACTGGTGTTATTCGGCATTGTGCCGACCGCGCCGGAAACGGGTTATGGCTATGTGAAAAGTCATTCGGTGAATGGGTTGGAAGCGGTGCCAGTAGAGCGGTTTGTTGAAAAACCCGATCGGGCGACCGCGATCAGTTTTCTCGCCAGCGGTGACTATTTCTGGAACAGCGGCATGTTCATGTTTAAAGCCAGCCGCTTCCTGCAAGAGTTGAAAAAATTCCAACCGGATATTTATGACATTTGTCAGTTGTCGTTAGAGCGCAAATTCCGCGATCTCGACTTCTGGCGCATTGATCCCGACAGTTTTGCATTCTGCCCCGATGATTCTATCGATTACGCCATCATGGAAAAAACCGATGATGCCGTGGTGGTGCCTTTGCAGGCCGGGTGGAGCGATGTCGGTAGCTGGTCGGCCTTGTGGGAAGAACAAGACAAAGATCCGCAATCCAATCTGGTGAAAGGTGCTGCCGAACTGATCGAAACCGATCACTGTTATGTACACACCACCCATCGCATGGTCAGTCTGATCGGCATGCAAGACACCGTAGTGATTGAGACCAAAGATGCCGTGCTGGTGGCAAATATTAATAAAGTGCAAGACGTCAAACAGCTGGTGAAAAAACTGGAAAAAGAGGATCGCCCGGAAGCACAGCATCATCGGGAAATGTTCCGGCCATGGGGCTCTATGGATGCGATTGATAAAGGACAACGTTTTGGAGTGCAGCACCTGACGATCCAGCCGCAACAAAGCATCTCGCTGCATCGCCATTTGCATCGCTCTGAACATTGGGTGGTGGTGTCGGGGTGCGCGCAGGCCACCATCGGGGAAGAAACCATTTTGATGGGGGAAAACCAATCTACCTATATCCCTGCCGGAGTCTTCCACCGACTCAGTAACCCCGGCCAGGTACCGCTGGAGATCATCGAGATCCAGACCGGCAGTTATCTGCAGGATAAAGATATCGAGCGGGTGGCAGACATGTATGGCCGCGTTAATGAGCGGGATTCGACGCCAGCGCAAAACTGGCCGATGGCACAGGGAGTGCGCATCGTTCCGCATTAGCCATGAGCTGACAGAATGCCAGTACCCTTCGTACTTGAAGTTGCAGCATCGTTGACGGCGTTCACTCACCCCCAATCACATAGCATCTCTATGCTCATGGGGCTTCGTTCACTTGTCGCCTTGCTGCAACTCCAATTACTTTGGGTATAGAAAGGCTCTGTCAGTGCTTTGTTGCAACAGGATCGTTGATAGCAGAGGACAGCAATATGGGATCATTTAATTGCTTTAAAGCCTACGATATTCGGGGCCGGTTGGGTGACGAACTGGATGAAGATGTTGCCTATCGTATCGGGCGTGCTTATGCCCGTTATCTGAACGCGCGTGCCATTGTAGTGGGCGGTGATGTGCGTCTTTCCAGTGAAGGACTAAAACAAGCGCTGGTTCAAGGGTTACGCGACAGCGGTGCCGATGTTATCGATTTAGGCATGACTGGCACCGAAGAGATCTATTTTGCCACCTGGTTTTTGGGCGTCGATGGCGGCATTGAAGTGACTGCGTCACATAACCCCATCGACTATAACGGCATGAAACTGGTGCGCAGCGGCAGTCGGCCCATAAGTGGTGACACTGGCTTGAATGAGATCCGCCGGATGGCTGAAATGATCGATTATGGCCCGCAAGCGGGCATTCCGGGGTTGTATCGTCAGGAAAATATTCTGTCGGCGTATGTCGATCACCTGATGAGTTATATCGATTTCAGTAAATTAACGCCGAAAAAACTGGTCGTAAATGCTGGCAATGGTGCGGCGGGTCATGTGATCAATGCCATTGAAAAGGTGTTTATCAGCCAACGGGTGCCGGTGCAATTGATCAAGATCCACAATGAGCCGGACGGCACATTCCCGCATGGTATTCCTAACCCGTTGTTGCCAGAAAATCGCGCTGACACGGCCAATGCCGTACATGCCTATGGTGCGGATATGGGTATTGCGTGGGACGGCGATTTCGATCGTTGTTTCCTGTTTGATCAACACGGTGAATTTATCGAGGGGTATTACATCGTCGGTTTGCTGGCGGAAAGTTTTCTGCTGAAGAAACCCGGCGCCCGCATTATTTACGATCCGCGTCTGACGTGGAACACCGAAGAGATCGTCACCAAAACTGGTGGTGTACCGGTGATGTCGAAAACCGGTCATGCCTTTATCAAAGAACGCATGCGGGCTGAAGATGCGGTGTATGGCGGCGAGATGAGTGCCCATCACTATTTCCGCGATTTTGGTTATTGCGACAGCGGCATGATCCCGTGGTTACTGGTGTTGGAGCTGTTGTGTGTCCGCAAACAACCGTTGTCGACGCTGGTGGCGGAACGCATTGCCCGTTACCCATCACCCGGTGAAATTAACAGCCACCTCAGCGATCCGCAGCAAGCGATCCAGCGTGTGTTAGATGCATACAGCGGGCAGGCGCTGAACATCGATTACACCGATGGCATCAGTCTGTCTTTCGATGATTGGCGTTTTAATCTGCGCAGCTCGAATACCGAACCGGTGGTGCGACTGAATGTTGAGTCGCGCGCTGATGAAGTGTTGATGCAACAAAAGACAGCGGAAATTTTATCGCTGTTACGCCAGGAGGGCTAAATCATGAAAATGATGGAAGAGACATTTCAGGCCGCGTGGCAAGCCATTGGCGGTGAAATGCTGCAACAGCCATTGTGGCTGATTAATAGTCTGCAACCTTATGATTGGGGCACTACCGATGTGTTGCCGTGGTTGCTCGGTATTGAAAACCCGCAACAACAACCACAGGCGGAAGTGTGGGTCGGTGCGCACCCGAAAGCGCCGTCACAGGTGGTGTTCCCCGATGCGCAATTTTCTCTGGAACAACTGATCGACGGGCAACCACATGCCATTCTAGGTGCCCGTGCAATTCAGCGCTTCGGACCAAAATTACCTTTTTTATTCAAAATCTTGTCGGCCAAAAAAGCCTTGTCTATTCAGGTTCATCCTGATTTGGCACAGGCGCAAGCAGGCTTTGCCCACGAAAATGCAATTGGTATTCCGCTCACAGCAGCCGAGCGAAACTACCATGACGCCAATCATAAACCGGAGCTGTTATACGCGCTGACGCCGTTTGTCGGCTTGGTTGGGTTCCGGCCCATTTCCGAGATCGTGCGGTTGTTAGTGTTAGTCGGTGAACATCAGCTGCTGACTTGGGCGAAACGACTGCAAAAAGAGGGGGAAACCGCACTGGCGGCTTTTTATAGCTGGTTATTGTTGTTGTCGGGCAAAGAGCTGGATCATCTGCTTTCTGCTGCTGGCCCCAGCCTGCAATTTCAGCATGAATCGGCTTTTGCCGAAGTGCAGCGGTTAGCACAGGAACATCCGGGAGATAGCGGGATTTTGTCTCCGTTAGTACTGAATCTGGTATCGCTGGTGCCAGGGGAAGCGATGTTCATTCCGGCCGGCACACCGCACGCTTATCTGCGCGGAACGGGCGTTGAGGTCATGGCCAGCTCCGACAATGTGCTGCGGGCTGGGTTAACGCAAAAACATATCGCACCGGATGAACTCTTATCGACGGTGATCTTTCGCAGTATGACGCCGGATATTATGCGGCAGCCGGCGAACAAACAGCCTATGAATCAAATAGAACAGCGGTTTCCCGTACCGGTGGATGACTTTGAGCTCTCGATTATACGCCTGCAAAGTGGCGACACTTTTCCGGTCGGACTGTTACCCGAGGTTGAACTGTTATTTTGCCTGAAAGGCACTATCACGCTGACCAATGCACAAGGCGAACCGTGGACACTGACGCCCGCGTCCAGTGTGCTGTTACCGGCGGCCAGTCAGGGCTGGCAACTGAGCGGTCATGGCAAGGTCGCAAGGGTGCGCATTGGCCCGTCATTGATGCATTAATTTTGTCTGTGCCGTACGCAAGGATGAGCGCGGCACTGACGATCTCCTCTGGAGGATAACGTAATGAAAATAGGAACTGTGATCACATTGTTACTGGCCGTTTGGCATTGGCCGGTATCTGCCGCGACGAGCTGCACGAGCGCTAATCTAAGGTTTGCCAGCTCCAGTAACACCTTGTATGTGCAGGCTGGCGGTATTTGCCGGATCGCTGATATTGCGGTATTGAAACCACTACAACTGGTGAGTCAGGGCGATGGTATCTATCTGTTAAAGGCGAACCTCAAATTAACCGATGGTTCTGCGTTACTGATTGATGGTGATGATCCAACTGATCCCGTCGCTGAATTTCGTCTGTTGTCTAACAACACCGGGCTGGCCAATAGTGTCGTTAATCTGACCGCTGATTACGGTATTGTGCAAATTAACCATACCAAAGTGCTGTCGTGGGATGAAGCTGTACAGGGGCCGGACACTGATTACACCACGGCTAATCGGGCCTACATTCGTGTGCGATCTGGTGCTGCTGATAAACAATCACGGATGGATGTCACCGGCAGTGATATTGGTTATCTCGGTTATTATGCCTCGGAATCGTATGGCTTAACCTGGAAAGTGTCGGGCACACTGAATGACGTTCGTGTGTACGGCAATATTCTGAATAGCCGCATTCACAATAACTATTTCGGGGTGTTCACTTACGGTGCTTACGGCATGATGATCAGTGGTAACGAGTTTGATCATAATGTGAAATATGGGCTCGATCCGCATGATGATTCCGACTACCTGACTATCACGAGTAACACCTCACACCATAACGGTGACCACGGCATTATCTGTTCGCAGCGTTGTAATAATCTGGTGATCCGTTATAACACCAGTTACAGCAACGCCGGTCATGGCATCATGTTGCATCGTTCTGTGGATTATTCGCTGGTGGAGAATAATCAAGTCTTTGATAACGAAGATACCGGTATTGCGTTGTTTGAAAGTAACAACAATATTATTCGGGGCAATATTGTGCAGGGTAATAAAACCGGCATTCGACTCTCAGTCGGGTCATCCTATAACAGTTTTCAGGGCAACATGATTTTCGGTAATACAGATAATGCTATCTATACCTATCAAGGATCCGATGAACCAGCTCGGGTCGGTAATGATGGCATCAATCGTGAGAATGTGTGGTCGCAAAACGATATAACGGCGACCGGTGCTTATATTCTTAAGCTGAGTGCTACAGATGGCGATACGTTCAGCGATAATGATTTTACTGGCAATCCACTGGCTAAGTTTTATTTAAAAGGGGCAGTGAATACTACTTACAGTAACAACCTGTTAGATCCAGAAATGACTTTGCCGTGAGATGCTATTCGCGAAAGTTTTCTCTTTTAACCCGGAATTTTTCGGGTTTTTTAAATCATTTGGTTCTGTGTTCATCTCTGAATGCTAAAGGGCTCACCGATAGATTTGTTTTGAAAAAACGGCTAAAAACACTCTGTGATGAAAAGCCAATCGATTCACTAATCTCTTGCATGGTGCATTTTGATTCTATTAATAATTCACAGGCCATTTTTATTTTTGTCTCTTTTAATAAGGTAATAAAAGAGGTGTTTTCGTTTTGCAACTTCCGATTAAGTGTCCATCTGCTGATGCTCAGATTGTTACAAATATCTTCCAATATTGAATCATCGCCATCAAATCGCCCTAAATGAATGGAATGGATTATCATCTCTTTGATTAACGAGGAATAATCGCTATCACTTTCCAATTTGCGGCAGAGTTCATTTAGCCTTGTCTTTTGCATGGAGTTTAAGCTGCCGTTATAATCTTGCCGTGGTCTGTCTAATTCATGGTTGTTAAAAATAATATGGTTGCTGTTTTGCTCCCATAAACATTGGGTATTAAAAAATACATCCAGTAAATGTTTTCGCTGTGGTGGTTTGCCAACAAACCTGATGTTAACGTTAAAAGAATCGGAGTAGTTTTTAGCTATGCTGTATAGCATAATGAAATTAAATATAGCCTGCGAAGCACCAAGTTCTTTTGGTCCCAGATTAATATATTCGAAGCTGCTTTTTTCTACTCCTGCATGTTTAATTAAATCATCGCAGTTACCAATCATGATGCGGTATCTGATATACGAATCGAGTGCTTCTTTGGCGCTGCTTTCATTTAAACAAATACCAAAGAAATCAGGATGATTTTGGAATGATAACGCCATAAAATTATCAAAAATAAAATCATTAACCGGCTGGATATATTCCTTGGTTTTTAGAATAAAGCGATAATGTTTATGTTCTGCTATACGTCCATTATCTCGTTCAATCTCATAATCAGATACGCCACAATATTCAATAATAGATCTTGTGTTAACACCGTCGCCTTTTAATTTCTGTAATACATTTCTCATGATGACATTTGAAACGCTTTTTGGCATGGCAAACTCCAAAGTCTATAAGCTAATATTTTATCGATTTTGCTGCTTTAATAATGAGAGTGTGATTTTAAATTGTCTCTGTATTTTATTTGATAAAATATTTAGCTGTTATATGTTGCTCTGAAGTATAGAGGTGAGACTTAGTGATCGCTTGTAACAAAATGTAAACATTGTGGTGACTTCACATATTTAGCATGCTGCTCCATTTTGCAAAATTCATGCACCCAGCTGTCAATTATTTTAATAAATAACTCGTTACTTTATTCACCGAAGAAAAAGGTAGTTGTGCATTATTTATTTGCAAATTTTTTAAATGAGTATCGAGTTAATTCGATGCTAACGACATTAAAGCATGCTGAATCGATTAAAGGAATAAATATGAGTGATTTCAAGCCACAATTAAAAATTGTCACTATGGCTGTTGCAGTAGCTATTTCCGGTCTCATGACCGGTTGCAATGATAATTCATCTGAACATGCGGTAGTAAAAGATGACGCCTATTATAAATCATTAGCCGAGCAGATGGTTGCTCAGATGAGTATTAGTGAAAAGCTTGATATCGTTTCCGGCCCTGGCATGGATTTTACGACATTCGCCAATAATACCCCCATCAATTTATTAAGTGATGCATCGGGCGTTGCGGGTTATATTAATGGCGTAAAAAACGATAAGTTAGATATCCCCGCCGCTAAACTGGCGGATGGCCCGGCGGGTTTGCGAATTAATGGTACTCGTGATGGCGACAGCGGCACTTATTATGCGACAGCATGGCCGATTGGTTCATTGCTGGCTTCAACATGGAATACTGATCTGGTTCAACAAGTGGGTAAAGCAACCGGGGAAGAAGTTAAAGAATATGGGGTCGATTTATTATTAGCGCCGGGCATGAATATTCAGCGTAACCCACTGAACGGGCGTAATTTTGAATATTATTCGGAAGACCCGCTAGTCACCGGGAAAATCGGTGCCGCGATGGTGGAAGGGGTGGAATCAAACGGGGTTGGTTCTACTATCAAACATTTCTTTGGCAACAACTCTGAAACTAACCGCAATTACATTAACGATATAGGTGAACCAAGAACCTTCCGGGAAATTTATCTGCGTGGTTTCCAGATCGCAGTGGATGAAGCACAACCGTGGGCGGTGATGACCTCGTATAACAAGGTCAACGGCACCTATGTGAATCAACGTAAAGATGCGGTGACCCATATTCTGCGAGATGAATGGGGTTTTAATGGTCTGGTCATGTCTGACTGGTTTGCCGGCAATGTGATGGGGGATGCCAATTCTGCTGCTGCGCAAATGAATGCGGGTAATGATTTAATTGAACCGGGCGGACAAAAAACTAACCTGCAAGCCTCTATCGATGCGGGTTCATTAACCGAAGCGCAAGTGACACAAAACGCAGTGCATATTCTGACACAAGTACAGAAGTCACCGTCTTATAACCATTATGCGTTTTCAAATAACCCTGATCTGAATGCGCATGCCGTGTTAGCGCGTCAAGCTGCCACGGAAGGGATGGTGTTGCTGAAAAACAATGCTGCATTGCCTATTGCCAATGGCAAAACACTGGCTACTTTTGGGGTGAATCAGGTGAATACCTACAAAGGTGGCACAGGTAGTGGTGACGTGCATGCCGCTTATACAGTGTCGATTGCCAAAGGGTTGGCGAACCGTTTTACCGTTAACAGTGATTTACAAGATTACTACACCACTTACTTTGCCACGAATAAGGTGGAACATGCCGGTAACTTTGGCGGTGCCAGCACCTATTCCTGCGATGAAGCAACCGTGACCAACAATAGTGATTTATCAACGTTGTTAACTACTGCGGTGCAGACTAACGATACGGCGGTGATTAGCATTGGTCGTCAGGCCGGTGAAGGAGCTGATCGAACCAACGCTAAAGGCGATTATCTGCTGAGTGATCAGGAAGTCGATATGCTCACGGGGGTCGCGGATGCGTTCCATGCACAAGGTAAAAAAGTGGTGGTCGTGCTGAACGTCAATGGGGTTATCGATACCAGTGCGTGGGCCGATAAAGCCGATGCGATTTTGTTAGCCTACATGGGGGGTCAGGATACCGGTAATGAAGTTGCCGACATTCTGTCTGGTGATGTCAACCCAAGTGGTAAATTGGCGCAAACCTTCCCGGCCAGCTATGCCGATGTACCATCTTCTAGCTCGCGAGCTTTCCCGGGGGTTGATACTGATAGTGATGGCACACCAGATGATGTGTATTA
>JAQUHG010000185.1 GCA_028683735.1 Tolumonas sp.
GCAAACAAGAACAGTACATCAAAGACGAAGAGTCATTGCTGGAATACCAGACCACGTTGGCCCTTGACGGTGCAGAACTGTATGTGAATGATTCTGCTCCGGCGATTTCTGGCGCACAGCTGGAAAAAATGGTGCTGGAATACCGCACCGCGCAGCATCTGATCACGCGTCTGGCACGTCGTTTACCAGAAGCCGTGTTACAACAGCTGTTAATCTTGCCTGTGCTGACCACAGAGGCATTGAAGGATGAAACCCAAGCCAAGGCATGGGTAGCCCAGTTGCAACACAATCTGGATGAGCACGGTAACAATGGTTCGCAATATACCTTGTCTGTGCATCGTCATGCGGAACATGGTGTTTACTTGCCACAAATTCTGCTGCGTCAGCACGGGGTGGAAAAACACTACCAGCTGGGTTTTGAGTTCTTGAACTCACCAGAGTATCAGCAGATTGTTGGTATCGGTCAGCAGATCACTAACCTGATTGAACCGACTGGTTTCTTGAAGCGTGGTGAGAAAATTCGCCCGGTGACCAGCTTTGAAGAAGCGCTGCAGATCTTACTGGATGAAGGTAAACGCGGTCTGTATATCCAACGCTATAAAGGGTTGGGTGAGATGAACCCAGAGCAGTTATGGGAAACCACCATGGACCCAATGACACGTCGTATGCTGCGTGTCACCATTGAAGATGGTATGGCGGCTGATCAGCTGTTTGCTACCTTGATGGGGGATAACGTGGAACCACGTCGTGCGTTCATTGAAAGTAATGCACTGAAGGTTGCCAATCTCGATATCTAATCTTGAGTATTGTCATCCCCATAAACCCCGGACAGTAACCTGTCCGGGGTTTTTTTATGCATAAATTTAACAGAAAAATAACGACTGATAAGGATGGTCTATAGTTAATAAAGTGTCCTCTGTTGACACCGAGCATAAGGATAAAAATAGGTATTAAGTATAAGGACTGACGATGCGTTATTTGATTGGTACGCTGCTGTTACTATTGTCAGGATACAGTCAAGCCACAGAGTTGGTGGTTTACACTTGGGAATATTATCTTGCGCCAGAGGTAAAAAATCGTTTTGAGCAAGAAACGGGTATTCATATCAAGGAAGTCAATTACGACAGTGATGAAGCCCGCAATCGTCTGCTATCCGGCGGTTATCCGCCTGATTTTGACATTGTTTCTATAGATAGTTTGTCGTTGAAAGACCCCGTTTGGAATGATTTATATATTCCAATGCCAGAGGCGATCAATAAACACAATACCGCGATTGATCCTATTTTTACTGCCAACTGCGGCAAGTTGTCGGTACCTTATATGTGGGGCTCGATAGGCATAGCGTATCGCGAAAGTCAGGTTACTAAACCAATTACGCGCTGGCAGCAGTTATTCGAACCTGAAGCTGCTTTATCGGGTCGGATTGTTATGGTTGATGATACATTTGACCTGATTTCGGTGGCATTAAAAGCGGCTGGTTATTCGATTAATACCCACAACAAAGCCGAATTAAAGGTCGCGTATAATTTACTGCAGAAACAGCGTTCTTTTGTCGCGGCCTATCAGCTATCGTTTGCAGCTGCTGTTGATGCAAACGTCGGTAAAAAAATTGCAGCTGCAATGGTCTACAGCGGTGATTTTTATGTATTGCAGCAAAACTCTTCGTACAAAGACTGGCGTTATGTTGTACCGGAGGAGGGATCTCCGTTGTGGCTGGATTGCATGGCTATTTTGAAAACCAGCCAACACCAACAGGAAGCTGAACAGTTTCTGACGTTTTTGACGCGTCCAGATATTGCTGTAATTAACGGCAAAGCGTTGGGGTTTACCCCAGCATTACAAAAAGCATATTTACCGGCCTCAATTTTAAATAATGCAGTGAGTTACCCACCAAACCCACAATTACAGCGTTCAGAATTTTATGACGCCGATGTGAGTGGTGATTCGTTACGTAGTGCGATTTATTTTGCGGTGCTGAAATGAAAGGTCTACGGCGTAAGTTATTACTGACATTGTTACCGGTTGTGATCCTACCGCTGATGGCGCTTGGTTTGCAAAGTATGGTGAAGTTGGGTGATATGGCTAACCGCAATATGGAGCTGCGGTTAACCAGCCTGGCTACCACTATTAAGGAACAATTGAGCAGTGAATTACGCCGGAATATGGTGGAGTTAGCTCAATTACCCAATGCCGAAGCATTGGTTGCGTATTTGGCGACACATGCGGTTGGTACCCAAAAAGTATATCTGGGTACCCGTGTACAGCGAATGTTCCACCAACTCTTGGTTGGAAATAAAGGCTTCCTGCAGATTTCATTACTGGATACCAATCCCAAAGAGCTACTACGGGTTGGCGACGGTGTTGATCCTTTCCATGATATTGCTCCCAGCAACCTGAAGTTTATGCAGTATTGGGCTACACAACCTGCAGCCACGGATCAGCTTAATTATTTAATGTATTCGCCAGAACTCGATGAATTTGTTTATAAACAGGGGCTGCGGTTTATTCGCTCCGGGCCGGAAATCTCCCGCGATGACCAGCCAGTGCAAAGTTATAACTTGATCCTGACTTATTCGTTACGCAAATTTGGCGAAATGTTTTTGAAACAGCAGGCACAACAAGGCATTCATTTGCTGTTACTGGATCAATCCGGGGCTTTTATTGCGGGTGAAGCGCCACTAGGCTGGCGTAACAGTAACCGACAAATGGATCTCGTTTCATTACCTGCGGGTGATTATCTGATTCGTCGTTTACCTCTAACGGATGGGCTTATCTTGCAGGCCCTCATTCCGGAACAATTAATGACAGCAGAGGCATCTGAGCTGCGGATATCCACAGTAATTTGGTTAATCATCAGCAGTTTTATCCTGCTGGGGTTACTGCATATCGTATTAAAACGCCAGATCTTGAATCCAGTCAGTCAATTACGCAATTTGATGCAGAAAGTGGCGATGCATGAAGTTAACGACATTTCATTGGTGCAAGAAGATGATGAAATGGGAGAACTGCACAATCATTTTTCTGGCATGTTGAGTCAGTTAGAGGTTTCCAAACGTGAATTGGAGCGGGTGGCCTTTATTGATCCACTCACTGGCATTGGTAATCGGGCTGCTTTTATTCGTTGTTTACAGAATATGGTCGAACGGCAAGATAAACAACCACCCGAACACTTTTACCTAACACAGTTAAAATTGCATAATTTGACCAGCATCAATAACACGTTTGGCGCCAAAATTGGCGATCGGGCATTACAGTTTATCAGTCAAATGTTATTGCAGTTGTTACGTGAACACCGCCGAGCTCATCCCTCGGCGATATGCTTGGCTCGCACTGGATCGGATGAATTTACCTTTACTATTCCCTGCATTGATAATAACGCTTTCCCTGATGCAGAAAACATTTGTGAACAACTTGCTGTCAGATTGAGTCAACCCATTATGCTGGGTAGTTATACGATCAAATTACGTTTCAGTGCCGGTATTATTCTGTTTCCTGATGTTGCCAATAATGTCGAAGAACTGATGGAAGGGGCAAGTAAAGCACGTCGGCAAGCGTGTCGATATCAGGGTAATTACTGGCAACAGTTAACCAATGAGATGGTTTTACTGATCCGAGAGGATAAGTGGCTAGAGTCGGAGCTACGGCAAGCCATCATCAACCAACAATGTTTTGTGGTGTATCAGCCTCAATATGATTTACAAAGCGGACATATTGTTAGCGCAGAAGTGTTGATCCGCTGGCGACACCCCACTTACGGCATGGTACCGCCCGATCGGTTTATCCCGATTGCCGAGCGTTCCGGACAAATTCTGGATATCGATCTGTGGGTATTGGAGCAGGCATGTATTTGTCTTGGTAAACTCATGGCAAAAGGTATTCCGGATTTTCGTCTGGCGGTAAATGCCTCTGGCACCGAGTTATCTAATCCGTTATATCCGGAACAGGTTGGTAGTATGTTGCGACGCTACGATATTCCACCGCAACGGTTTGGCATTGAAATTACCGAAACCGCGATTGTTGAGCTGGATGATGTGGCTAAAATGATGGTGAAAACACTTAAAGAGATAGGTGTTGAAATTGAGCTGGATGATTTTGGTACGGGTTATACCTCTCTCAGCCATTTGAGTAACTTGCCATTAGATGCTTTAAAAATTGATCGTTCCTACATTATACAGTTAGAAAGTAACCCAAAATTGGTTGATTCTATCTTGCAATTGGCCGATGCATTTTCACTACGCGTGATTGCCGAAGGGGTTGAAACGATAGAACAGCTTAAATTGTTACAGCAAAAACGGTGTCATTTAGCGCAAGGGTATTTGCTATCCAAGCCAATCAGTGAAGAGGCAATGATTGAGTTATTGTTGGAAGATATTCTGACACAGCAAAACGAATGATGTAGATAACCGCTTATGCTGGCGATAGTTCTCTCGATGTCGTTACCCGATTACGCCCAGCATGTTTTGAGTAATACAACGCGGCATCTGCTTTTTGTAACCAGTGCAGAGCTGATTGTTGCGCATGAGTTACCTCGGCCAGACCAATGCTGATGGTGAACTTGATCTGTTGTCCATCAAAAATCACCACCTCTTTTTCCATGCTATGCCGTAACCGTTCTGCCACATGCAGGGCGATGGATTCATTGATATCGGTGAGCAATACCCCAAACTCTTCCCCGCCATATCGTCCTGGCATGTCAGAGCAGCGTACAATTTGTCGTAAGAGAGCAGAGGCGCGGCGTAAGACTTCATCGCCGGCAAGGTGCCCATAGGTATCGTTAACTTTCTTGAAGAAATCTATATCCAGCATCATTAGCGTGCTGACTTTGCCGGTGCGGTGATAACGATTAAATTCATTGCGCAGACATTCCTCCCAATAACCGCGGTTATACAAACCGGTTAAGCGGTCGGTAATCGAGAGAGTTGTCAGTTGCTGATTGGCTTCTTGTAAGGCTTGTTTGCTGGTCGCAGTATCAGTGACATCGTAAATGATGAGACAAACGTGGCTGATATCACCATGTCGCGAAACTAACGGCATGATAGTGACATTCTGATACATAACATCACTCATGCCGGTAAAGGGGCGGCTAGCCGGGAAGTTAAACAGATAGGGTCTTAATTCCCAAGAGATAAAACTGGCACAACGTAGTGTGAATACGGCTTCTACTTTCTGACGCAGCCATTCCTCGGCCAGTTCAGGGAAATAGTGAAAAACATTATGTTCTGCCAGTTGACTGAGGTTATAACCGCTGTGGTTTTCCATAAAACCGTTCCACAGCGTGATCTGATAGTTATGGTCTAACACAACTAAACCGACATCTATCGTTTGCAGGATATCCAGTATGCGGTGAAACTCATCCAATGGTAGCGAGTTGATCATACCTGTCATGGCTTTCAATCCTGTGCAAAGTAAGCGTTAGTTATAGTTCGTTGATGACCTGTTGCAGTATAGCAATGCCTTGTTTCACTTTTTCTTCTGGTTGCGCGTAATTCAGACGAATGCATTCATACTGATGCTGCCATTCTTTATCCGGCAAACCCGGGAAAAAATAATGACCGGGAACGAGAATTAAACCGCGTTGTTTTAGTTTTTCATAGAGTTGCTGGCAAGAAATGGGTAACCCGTCAAACCACAGCCATAAAAACAGCGCACCTTCCGGTTTATGGATCCGCAATTTTGGTGCTGGAATGGCCTGTTGTAACCATTCAACCGCTTGCTGTGCTTTGCGCTGATAATATGGCGCAATAATTTCTGCACTGTAACGCAGAATATCACCAGACTCTAACCAGTGTTGCATCAAGGCTGGGCCAACACCGCTGGGGGCTAAATTGATAATGCCGGAGATGTTACCCATTGCCTGAATGATTTTTGGATCGGCGATCACAATACCGCAGCGTAAGCCGGGCAAGCCGAGTTTAGACAAACTCATACACAGGATCGTGTTGTCATTCCAGAACGGTGTAACTTCACTGAAGATGATATGCGGAAAAGGGGTGCCATAGGCATTGTCGATCAGCAGTGGAATGCCTTTCGCTTGAGCAATTTCATCTAATCGTGCTATCTCATCATCGGTCAACACATTGCCGGTTGGGTTGGTTGGGCGCGACACACAGATCAAACCAATGTCATCACCCACTTCCAGCGCATCAAAATCGACGCGATATTTAAACAGACCGTTGTCCAGATAATCAATGTGGGGTTTGCAGGCGACAAATTGATCTTCGCTCAGCCCGCCATCGGCATAACCGATATATTCCGGTGCCAGCGGGAACAGCACTTTTTTCTGCTGGCCCGTAGCGTATTCACCCGCCAGCAAGTTGAACAAATAAAAAAAGGCACTCTGACTGCCGTTGGTCAGTGCGATATGGTCAGGTGTGATAGCCCAGCCATATTCCTTGCAAAATAATTCAGCGAGAGCGTGGCGGAAACCATCATGGCCTTGCGGACCATCATAGTTCAGCATGGCTTTAAGCAGGGTGCCATTTTCCAGTTGATGGGCGGTCGCTTGTCGAAACAGTTCCACCATCTCAGGAATTGCGGCGGGGTTACCACCACCCAGCATGATTGCTTCCGGATTTTTCAGACCCTGATTTAGATCGTCCATTAGTTGACTGATACCTGCCAACCGAGTGAATTTCTCGCCGAATTGTGAAAATTGCATATCCATATTCTCAATACTGAACCCACTGTTTCACGTGAAACAAAAATGGGGATAAAAAGTAAGGCCCGGAAAACCGGGCCTTTAATCATTTT
>JAQUHG010000186.1 GCA_028683735.1 Tolumonas sp.
GCCGAATATGAAAAACAGGCCAATTCTGACGTACAAAAATTGCAACAAGAGACGCGGTTACAGCGTATTCAAAATTTAATCGCACAGGCTGATTTAAACCCGGATTGGTTATTTGAAAAAATGGATCATGAAGATCCAGTTTTGGATTATGCCATTCAGACCGCGCAGTCGTTTATCAGCGGTTTTGAACACTGGGAACAAAATGGCGGCAGCTGTATTCTGATCTACGGTGATTACGGCAGTGGGAAATCGACGCTTGCAGGTGCCATCGCGCATGAATTGATTGCCCAACGCCAAAAATCAGTCATTTTCCAACAATGGGCTTCGATCATTGATCGTCTGTTCTTTGCCGTCATTGAAGATCAGGATGAACGCAATCGTTATCGCCGCGCGCTGGAAGAAGTGGATCTGCTGATCATTGATGAGATCGGCGCGAATAAAACCCGTATGGTGGAAAGTCAGAGCAGCTTCCTTGGCCATTTGTTGCGTCGCCGCCGGAATTTGTCGAAGAGCGTGATCCTGATTACCAACCATAATCCGGCATCATTACATCAGGCGGTGGGCGATTTCTGCTTTGAAGCGATTAAAGCGTTTAATCCGGTTGATATTCACCTAACTGGCCCAAGTCGCCGGCCTCGGATCGGCAATTATGGCGGCTAATGCCGCCGATTTCATGAGACGCAGAAAAATTTAACGCGCTGACTCGGGCAGTTCGTCACTCACACCTAAGGCTTGGGCCAGCAGCGGTTTCATCAGCGGCATACTGTGTGCCGCCAGACGCATACCGGCACCGCGGACTAATTTTTTCAGTGGATGGTCGCCGCTGAACAGTTGCTTAAAACCTTCCATCGTGGCCAGCCACTGTACTGCTTCCGCTTTACGCCAACGCTCATAACGACGCAAGCTCATCGCATCATCAAGCGGAGTTTGCAGCTTGATCGACTGCAACAAAGTGTCCGCCAATGCCGCTGCATCCATCAACCCGAGATTAACACCCTGCCCCGCTAACGGATGAATGGTATGCGCAGCATCGCCCATCAAGATCAAACGGGATTGTACCTGTTGCCGCGCATAGCGTGCTTTTAATGGACACAGCACACGGGCACTGACCAATTCACAAACACCGAGCCGCACATCAAACGAGGTCGCTAACCGATGATTAAATTCAGTCTCTGCACAGGAGGCTAAATCTTCTGCCTGTAGTGATGGTAATGACCAGACGATAGAACAAAGATTTTCCTGCACCAGCGGCAAGAAGGCTAATGGCCCTTGTGGGGTAAAGATCTGCCGGGCAATATTCTGATGCGGTTCAGCGGTACGAATGGTCGCTACCAGTGCAGTGTGCTGATAATCCCAACTGGTGACCGGGATTCTGAATTGCTGACGTAACCATGAATTTGCGCCATCAGCAGCCACAATCAGACGAGTAAACAGCATTTGCTGATTATCGAGTAACACTACAACGCCTTGCTCATTTTCTGAAACAGATTGTATTTTTGCCGGGCAAAACAACTCGACAGTTGAATCCTGTAATGTCGTTAATAACGCTTGCTGGATGACATTATTTTCAACGATATGACCTAAATGCGATTGCTGAAACTGGCTGGCATCCAGCTCGAAATGGGCAAAACTGTCTTTTTCCCAAACCGACATACCAGCAAAAATCGCTTTACGCTCTAGCAAAGGCCAGGCACCGGTTCGGGTCAGAAAACGTTCACTGGCCAAATTGATCGCACTGACGCGGGTCGCTGGTTCAGACGTCATGTCTTCCGGCAATTTTTGGTCAATGACCGCAATTCGCAAACCACTGTCCCGTAAAGCAGAAGCCAATGCCAAACCAACCATACCTGCGCCAACAATAACCAGATCCAGCATCTTCATGATTTATATCCTAACGCTTGTTGTACCAGTGCATTTTTTAATGCCGGAATATGATTCATTAGCAACAATCCTGACTGACGAGCGATCAGCAGCGGTAACGCTGGGTCAGCAAATAACGAAGCCAGCGAAGAAGTAAACCAGATCGTGCGTTGCTGATCATCTTTGCGTCGCTGTTGATATTTTTGTAACACTGCATAAACACCAGGATCAGTAACCTGCTGTAAACAATCACGTAGCGCCATAATATCGCGCATCGCCAGATTAAAGCCTTGCCCGGCCACCGGATGCAGCTGATGAGCGGCATTTCCCAGCAACACAACACGATGGTGCGTCGATTGTGTCAGATAACGTAAAGATAATGGATAAACAGCGCGAGCACCGCTATGCACAAAACGCCCGGCT
The DNA here is from genome assembly GCA_028683735.1 of Tolumonas sp. GTDB lineage: Bacteria > Pseudomonadota > Gammaproteobacteria > Enterobacterales > Aeromonadaceae > Tolumonas. The sequence continues at coordinate 2,284 of JAQUHG010000186.1, forward strand.
CTGAAACCAAACGCTTGTTGCAACTGACGGGTAAACTCTGCTTCAGTTAGCTGCATAACTTGTTGTGCATTTTCATGCGATTGACACCAAACGACTGAATACGTTTGTTCACCTAATGGTAATAACGCCAATGGGCCATGGGGCGTAAACCGCTCCCACGCCCGAGCAGCTACTGCTTGCTCTGTTTGTAAGGTGGTGATGATCGCGCTTTGCTGAAAATCATGCTGTGCTACCGGTAAATTTAACTGTGCCTGCAAGATTGATTGCGCACCATCAGCCCCTACCAGCAACCGAGTTGTAATCTGTTCACCCGAAGAAAGCATCAACGTGACCGAATCTGCCGATTGCACACAAGCCGTCAATTTAGCTGGGCAAAAATGGCTGATATTGGCATACAGTGCCAACTGCTCATACAAATGTTGCCCGGCTACTGCTAGTTCCAGAACATAACCAAGCACGGTTTGCTGAAACTCTTCGGCGCTCAGTGTCACCCGCCCGGCATGGCCTTGTTCTGAAACATGAATACGACGAATTGCATGAGCAGTGGGCTGCCATGACGACCATAACTTCAGTTGCTGTAACGCATCAACACTACCGGCAGCCAATGCAATCGCCCGGCCATCAAATCCAGGATGCGCAGGTTGCGGTTGGTGCGCCTCGATCAGCGCTATTCGCCAAGGGCGACCAGCCGGTGCCAGTTGCGCTAACGCAATCGCTAACGTGGCGCCCGTCATGCCACCACCAGCAATTACAACATCATAATCAGTCAGAATCGTCACGCTATGCTCGATCAATGCAATGTAGGGCTTGGTTCAACCTGTGGCAGCACCTTACCAAATTCCTCAAAAGCCAGCATGGCGCCCAGCTTCACGTGTTCATACAACACAAAATAAGACGCTTCATTCTCTTCGTCTTCTTCAAACTCGTCATCCAGTTGCGAGATATTGCTAAAATCGCCAATCATCTCCTGCAACTCTTCCGAAGCACGATTTAATTCTTGCTGCATGACAGCAAAACCAGCCAGAAATGCCTGCACCCATTCACTGATAGACTGCAGACGTTCGTCTAACGGGCAATCTTCATCAGGCACTAACAATTCCAAACCCGTTTGTTGATTCAACGCCGTCTGAGTCGAAATGAATAATTGTTCCAACCAACTACGGACTGCCGATGGCATTGGCAGCCCATCATTTACCAGCGAATTAAACTCAGTCAGCCATTGTTTGCCGGTAGCATCAACACCACCGCACAACAGGCCACAAAGAATGCCATGTAACTCTGCAGGAGAGGCCATGACATCATGCTGTTCCAACAGCTGTTCTGCCTGAGCATATTCCTGAAAAATGTTATTATTCATACGATAAACCATTGAGAAAAAGTGACGGTCAAAAGAAACAACCTTAGGATACCTGATCCTAACATTCACAGCCGGCCGTCACCAGTGAGAACGCTTGCAAGTTCTGGATCCCGGCTATATAGTCGGCCGTTATTCACTGTATTTAACTGGCGCAGAACGAATTATCAACATGACAGAGCCTTTGGAATCCGTAGAAATTAATGTGCTGGGACGCGCGTACCGGGTCTCTTGTCAGTCAGACCAATATCAGTTGTTACGACAGGCCGCACAAAAACTAGACGACGCGCTGGGCGACTTACGTATTCGGGCTCGTGGTAGCAGTAATGAACAGCTAGCTATTATGGTAGCTTTGAACCTGAGTCACGAATTATTACTTGAAAAAAACCGCATTCAGCAATATTCTGAAAGTATGGAACGACGCATCAGACAGCTTAACGATGTTATTCAGGATGCCCTGAAAGAGCAGAGTAAATTGTCGGTAGATGATTGTAACTAAAAGAAAAATTTTCCTGGGGTGTGCGCCAGTGGGCTTAAGTCCCTGAGCCGATAATTTCTTTACCAGGAAGTCGCTCGCTAGTCAGTGTGCATGCCCGGCCCGACCGGGAAGCCTGAGATTGGCAGTCAGATTTCCGCCTTGAACTCTCGGGTTCAAGGACAAAAGCCTGCAACGGCACCCCGGGATCTCTACTTATTATGACCGTTAACGACCGAGATTTTCTACGCACGACAGTGCGAACCCGCCGTCGTGAACTTAGCCTTCAAGCCCAGCAACATGCCGCAGAACAACTTGTGATGCGCGTAGTTCCGTTTCTGCAAGAAAATCGGGTCCGCTGTATTTCTCTTTATCTGGCCTGTGATGGCGAATTAGATACCCAACCTCTGATTGAATGGTGCTGGCAAAACGATATTCGTGTTTGTTTACCGGTACTGCACCCCTTCCACGAAGGGCACCTGCTGTTTTTATCTTATACCGCTGAAACTAAAATGTTGCTGAACCGCTTTCGGATCCCGGAACCGGAAATGAATTGTGCGCAAATCATACCCAAACAGGATATCGACATTATTTTTACCCCGCTGGTTGCGTTTGATGCGGCTGGTAATCGTTTAGGTATGGGGGGGGGATTTTATGATCGGACACTGGAAAATTGGCAACAGACTCAACGCCCATTTCCTGTTGGGTTAGCGCATGATTGCCAGCAAGTCGATCTGATTCCGACCGAAATATGGGATGTACCACTACCAGCGTTAATTACACCTTCACGCTGCTGGCAGTGGCCTTTGAGTTAGTGCTTTGAATTAATGCTGATTCTTTAACATACGCAGTAACTGATCTTTCAGATTCGGTGGCGTACCTTTAATAGTCAGCGTATCAGTTTGAGCATCATAGCCAATCCGCTCACCCAGTAGTTTTTCATCAAAGCTGATATTTAAACCACCACCCGAGCCAACAAATTTGGTCAATTTCCGTAGCGCTGTGGTTGCAGCCGGAAACTCTTCATCCAGATCGTATTCCTCACTGATGAAGGCGTAAAAATCGCCACCATCATTTTGCTTTGGCAGATATTCCGCTACCGATTTGATCGCGATATCCGCACCCTCTTCACTTTGCTCTTTGTAATAATCCGAGACTTTTTTCTTGGTCGCTGCTTTTTCATCGGCTGGCATTGCTACCTGCTGACAATATTCATTGACGGCCTGCACCAGCAACTGATTTTGCATTTTGACATCAATGCCTTCGGCTGCGCCGAGGAAATCCATAAAGAAATCAGAAACTTTACGACCAATCCGCCCTTTGATAAACGAGATATAACGGCGGGAATCCGGGTTGGTCTGAAACTCAGTAATATCAACCCGCGCAATCAATTGCATCTTACTCAGATCAATATATTTGATCTGGGATAGCTCCAGCGTGTCAGTCAAGGTGACACTAGTTTCGCAATCAAGCAGCCCAAGTAAAATGTAACTCACACCGACAAACTGGTATTTACAGAAAATCAGCACGCCTTCATCGGGATACTGGTAGTGATTCAGTTGCGCTAATAACGCACTGGTTGATTGGTGCGTAAAATCGACAAAAGGCAGTTTTTTGTCCAAGTATTGCTGAAACAGCTGTGGAAATGGAGATGGATTTTCTGGTTGTTCGGTATCAGCCAGAAAACAAGCATAGGATTTGTTGCCTTTTTGCTGATAAATACGGTGCAGTTGATCAATCCATGCCTGAACGTCAGCGGTTGGCTGAAGTTCCTGTGAACGGGTGTCAGCAGTCAGGACACTATTCTCATCTTGGCGAAGAGAATGAATAATAAGATGTTCAATAATCAGGCTCATAGCAGTCGTGGTATCGTAGTGAAAAAGTGCAAGGTGGCGTATTATATAGCGTTCATAACCTGACAACTGCAAATTGAGACATATTTCATGCCGATCCTTTCTAAATACAGCACCGAACAAATTGAATCTTTAATGCAAGAGATGCAAACCGTATTGCAAACTCATAATGCATCCGTTGATCTCGGTTTATTGGCGCTGGGCAATTTAGCAACTCACATCATCAACAAACATGTGCCGGAAGCACTGCGTGCTGATGTAGCCAATTCATTTGCCAAGGCTCTGCAACAATCGATTACCCAGACTAAAAAGGTAATTCAGTAATATGGCCCTGCTGCGACCACAACCCGGTGCTTTTTATCGAGATCAAGTCTCGCGCCTTATTAGCTGGGGACATTGGTTCACCTTCTTTAATATCTTGCTGGCGCTGGGCATATCCAGTCGTTACATTCTGGCCAACCCTTGGCCGGAAACGCAGCTAGGTGTTAGTTATCTGATCTTGAGCTGGCTGGGGCATTTTTCTTTTGTTGGCTTCATCACCTATCTGCTGACGTTGTTCCCGCTCAGCTTTGTGATACCCAATCAGAAATTGATGCGAAATTGCTCAGTTGTGATCGCAGTATTGGTACTGTCTGTGTTGCTGGTTGATACGCAGATCTATCACGTCTTTAAATTTCATATAAACCCCACGGTTTGGGAGTTATTACTCAAAGAAGCGCAATCAAAAGCCGAGCTGAACTGGAATTTTCTGTTTATTGTTATTCC
>JAQUHG010000187.1 GCA_028683735.1 Tolumonas sp.
CCTATTATGTGATGTATCTGTTTACTGCCAGCTCGGTGGCGACATCCATTATCCTATACATTGGATTCCGTCTGTTTCGCCGCCCGATCTGATTTTCACCACAACCATCAAGCATGCGCTGCGCTATTTGCGGCGCATTTTGTTTCTGAGCAGGAGAATGTTTCATGAGTGAATTACAACAATTATCACCGTCTCATTTGTGGTTCTTTTTCGACAAATTCTGCCAGATCCCCCGCCCCTCCAAGCATGAAGCTGCATTAAGTCAATGGATACAAGACTGGGCAAAGTCACAGGCGATCAGTGTTAAGGTTGACCCCGTTGGCAACCTGATCCTGAAAAAGCCGGCGACCCCGGGTCTGGAAAACCGCAAAGGTGTGATCTTGCAAGCGCATATCGATATGGTGCCGCAGGCCAATGCCGATACCAAACATGATTTTACCCGCGACCCGATCCAAGCCTATATCGATGGTGAATGGGTGCGCGCACGTGGCACGACGTTAGGTGCCGATAACGGCATCGGTGCCGCCGCTTGTTTGGCGGTGTTAGCTGATAACACCGTGCAGCATGGCCCACTGGAAGTGTTGCTGACCGTGGATGAAGAAGCCGGTATGGGTGGTGCGTTTGGTCTGCAGGCCGGTTGGCTGGAAGGCGATATACTGCTGAATACCGACTCAGAACAGGATGCCGAAGCCTATATGGGCTGCGCCGGTGGTGTCGACGCCAATATTCACTTCCAATGCCAACGTGAAGCGATTCCAACCGGCATGCAGGCATTCTCGCTGCAAGTTAAAGGCCTGCGCGGTGGCCATTCCGGTGTCAACATCCATCAAGATCGTGGTAATGCCAATAAACTGTTAAGCCGTGTGTTACAGGCTTTGCAGGCCGAACAAATTCGGCTGGCCACTATTTCCGGCGGCACCTTGCGTAATGCCATTCCTCGCGAAGCGGAAGCCGTCATTCTGGTGGCGGCAGATCGTATCGATGCCGTGCAGCAATTAGTCGCGGAACGCACCAAAGCACTCCAGCTTGAACTGCAGGAAGTGGATAGCTATTTACAGATCTCGTGCCTGCCGACAGCGCAGCCAAAAAATTGCTTTAGTCTGGCTGATCAGCAACGTCTGCTGCAAATGCTGCTCGCCTGTCCGAATGGCGTGATCCGCATGAGCCATGCGATTGAAGGTGTAGTGGAAACCTCAACCAATCTTGGCGTGATCCAAACCAACGAAGCCGGCGTTTATATCCAATGCCTGATCCGCTCATTGAACGACGAAGGCCGTCGTTACGTTGAGCAGATGACCGCCTCTTTGTGTGCGCTGGCGGGTGCTGATTGCCAGTTTGATGGTGCCTATCCGGGCTGGGCACCCGACCCATCATCACCCACCTTGGCGTTGCTACGTCAACAACATGAAACATTGTTTGGTGAATTGCCAAAGTTGATGGTGATCCATGCCGGTTTAGAATGTGGTCTGTTTAAAGCGCAATATCCACACTGGGATATGGTCTCTTTCGGCCCAACCATTCAGGGTGCGCATTCACCGGATGAGCGGGTACATATTCCGGCAGTCGCCCGTTTCTGGCAGTTGCTGGTAGCGATGCTGGCGACGATCCCTAATAAATAAATGAGTTTATTGATGAATTTTTTACGTCGATTTTCACTGCAACTCACACCTGCCCGCCAGATCTTACTGGCGGCATGGTTTTTTATTACCTTTACCAACTTTTCGTTCTGGCAGGCAGCGTTTAATGCTATCGGCACGGACAGCTGGCATAGCCTGCTGTTTTTAGCCGCGCTTTATCTGCTGTTGATCACCTGGCTGAATCAGATCCTCTCTTTGTTGTTGCTGCCATGGTTATTCAAACCACTCTTGTCGGTGCTGTTATTAGGTGGCGCAACCACCGCCTATTTCATGGACAGTTATGGTGTCGTTATCGACCGCGAAATGGTACGCAACACCTTAATGACCGACCCTCGTGAAGCGGGGGAATTACTCAGTCTGAAACTGGGACTTTATCTTTTGTTATTAGGCGTATTGCCCGTGGTGTTACTGCTGCGCAGCAAGATCCAATATGCCTCGTTTATGAAAGAGGTTGGTTATAAATTTCTGACACTGGTGATAACGCTGGTGATCAGTGGTGGGGTTGCCGCTGCTTATTATGTCGATATCGCCTCTTTTGCCCGTAATAACACTTATATCCGCCACATGATTGTGCCGGTGAACTATGTCGGCGCGATCGAATCTTATATTCGCAGTAATCTGGAAGGCGGCAAAATCGTGGTTTCCCCGTTAGGTGAAGATGCGAAAAAAGGCGCCAAGATCACAGCCGGCGGAAAGAAAAAAGTGCTGACCGTGATTGTGGTCGGTGAAGCAGCGCGTGCCAGTGAGTTCAGCCTGAATGGGTATGCCCGCGACACCAACCCTGAGCTGAGTAAGCTGGATATCGTGAATTATCGTAACGTCAGTTCATGCGGTACAGAAACTGCCGTATCCGTGCCCTGCATGTTCTCTAAATTTACGCGTCAGGATTACAGCGACAGCAAAGCTAAACGCAATGAAAATCTGGTGGATGTGCTGAAACACGCGGGTTTTGATCTGCTGTGGAAAGATAACAACTCCAGCAGTCGTGGTGTAGCCGTGCGGATCGGCGAACAGAATGTACAAGATCTGAAAGTACCGGGTTTGTGTACTAACGGGGAATGTTTTGATGAAATTCTGCTGTATCAGTTACAGGATTACATCGACAAGCTGACTAACGATGGTGTGATTGTTTTGCACATGAAAGGCAGTCATGGCCCAGCCTATTACCTGCGTTCACCGGAGAAATTCAAAAAATTCCTGCCAGAATGCCGCACCAATCAGCTACAAGATTGTCCACGGCAAGAGCTGATCAACGCTTATGACAACACCATTGTGTATAGCGATTATGTGTTGAGTCAGGTGATAAAATTACTGCAGCAAAACAACCCACGTTTTGATACCGCGATGTTGTATATGGCTGATCATGGTGAGTCAACCGGCGAGAAAGGCATTTATCTGCATGCCGCGCCGTATATGATTGCACCGGAAGAACAAACCCATATCGGCGCATTACAATGGTTTTCACCGAGCTTTTTAGAACGTATGAAGCTGGATAAGAACTGCCTGTTGCGTAAAGCTGATGAGCCACTATCGCAGGATAATCTGTTCCACTCGGTGCTTGGCCTGCTGGATGTCAAAACCAGTGCTTATGATTCTTCGCTGGATATGTTTGCTTCCTGCACCGCGAAATAATTAGCCGCCTTCGCGGTGATGACAGTGAGCCGTCATCAACAAATAAAAAGCCCATCGGTAAAACGAAGGGCTTTTTTATTGCAGATCAAGCGGCAGCTGTTGCGAATTTTCGGCGGCTGGAAAACCAATATTGATGCCGACCAAACGCACCGGTTTACCCCCGCCACGCAGCCAGGCTTCATGTAACAGCTCATCAAATAACGGTGGTGAAAATCGATTCACCGAACGTTCAACGGTGGTTTGCTGAAAATCGGCAAATTTGATTTTGACGCCTTGCCGGGCGATCTGCCCGCGCCACTCCCGGCGCTGTAACCGCTTCGACAACTCCTCCAGCAATTGCGGCAACATCGCATGGCCCTGTTCTTCTAACGCAATATCAACGGCAAAGGTGGTTTCCACCCCCACCGATTTACGCTCGCGTGAGGTGTTTAACGGCCGTTCATCAATGCCATACGCCCGCTCTAATAACATCAAGCCGGTTTTGCCGAATTGCAGCAGTAGTTGCTGACGAGGAAACTGTTGCACATCGGCACAGGTGTGCAAACCGACCGCATTTAACCGCTCGGCGGTCTTGCCACCAATACCCGGAATACGTGATAACGCCAGCTGGCGGACAAACTCCGGCACCTGTGGGGGTGATAAGACAAACAGCCCGTCAGGTTTATTGCGCTCAGAGGCAATTTTGGCTAAGAATTTATTCGGTGCCACACCGGCAGAGGCGGTGAGATTTAATTCGCGCTGAATATCCGCCCGGATCGCTTCGGCAATGCGTGTCGCACTGCCTTGAAATAACGGGCTGTCAGTGACATCAATATAAGCTTCATCGATCGAGACAGGTTCAATGATCTCGCTGTAGCGGGCAAAGATCTGCATCACTTGGCGCGACACCTCGCGGTATAACGCCATACGGCCCGGCAGTAACACTAAACGCGGGCAAAGACGCAATGCATGTGCCGTCGCCATGGCCGAACGGATGCCATAACGACGCGCGACATAATTACAGGTCGAAATGACGCCACGACGCTCCGCCGGGCTGCCAATCGCCAATGGCAACGACACCAGCGCCGGATTGTCGCGCATCTCGACTGCAGCAAAAAAGCAGTCCATATCCACATGGATAATTTTTCTCATCACAAACACTGTTCATGCATACAGTGTTTGTGAGTTTAACCGCTCTTTTAGCTGACGACAAGCCAGGAAACACAGCTTGTTTTAAGGCACTTCATGACCAGCAGCCGCTTCCCAGATGCTAAACCACTGTTCACGCGTCAGATTGATCGCTTTTGCTGCTACCGCAGAACGCACACGCTCAATATTGCCGGAACCAATAATTGGCAATGGCTGACAAGGCAGTTTCAGCAACCAGGCGTAAATCACCTGATCCAGACTTGCGCCGCCCAGCTCTTCACTGACATTACTTAACACGGTGCGCAGACAGTGTGCCTGTTCCGTTTGTGCGGTAAAAATAGAACCGCCACCTAACGCCGACCAAATCATCGGGCGGATGCGCTTCATCTGCATTTGATCGAGCGTACCGTCATGTAAAGCGAAGATATTGACCGGATTCACTTCCACCTGATTGGTGACCAGCGGGAAATCCAGACGCGATTGCAGCAGGTCGAACTGATATGGGGTGAAGTTAGACACGCCAAAATGACGTACTTTGCCACTTTGTTTCAGCTGCACAAACGCATCGGCTACTTCATCGGCATTCATCAGTGGATCCGGACGGTGGATCAGTAACAGATCGAGATAATCGGTACCTAAATTTTGCAGTGAATTATCTACCGAATAGGCAATGTGCGCGGCAGAGGTGTCGTAATGTTTAACAGTGCGATCAGGATATTTCGCGGACAGTAATTTGATATCGCATTTGGTCACAATTTCCAGTTGCTGACGCAGTGCTGGTTCCAGTGCTAACGCTTCACCAAACAGTTGTTCGCAGCTGTAACCACCGTAGATATCCGCGTGGTCAACCGAGGTAATACCCAGCTCCAGATGTTGTTTGAGAAAATCCAGTCGCTGCTGGGCAGACATATTCCATTCCGCCAGTCGCCAGTAACCTTGAATAAACTCGGATAATTGAAAACCACCGGGGGCCGCTTCGACACGTGAAATCATCTATTTTTTCCGCCTGTATTGTCTTATTACCAGCATGCTAGAGTGAACACCTAGCAACTACAATCGATCTTAATAACATTCCCGAACTAAGGTACGAACTTATGAGTTTTGCCACACGATTAGCAGAATTAATCGGTGAAGAAAGTGTTAGTGGCTTTGCCCGCCGCGTTGGTTTAAGCGAAGCGTTAATTCGTAAATATCTAAAAGGCAGTGAACCCAGTTTGCTCAAAGCCAATCAAATCGCCATGCGTGCTAATTGTTCACTTGAATTTCTAGCTACAGGCTGTGGTTATCTATATCGACAAGCAGAAGTAGTCGATGCGGAAGCATTAAAACTAAGCTATGAAGTCGTGATGAATGAAATCATTTCCAACATTGATTTAGATAAATTAGTCAGTACTGTTTCTGGCTATCAATATCTGCGTTCGCATAAGCGACCAGATGGTTATCTGGATAAAGAAGGAATGAGTCAGTTTTTAAATCTGGCAAAAAAAATCACCCCTGAATGATGTCATCATTGGGCAAAGGGAGAACCAACGCCCTTTGCCCTACGAGTCATAGCGGACGATTTATTGCACTAAATAAGGCTTAAATGTCTCACTGTATTCCGCTTTGAAGCCTTTATCGGTTTTGATCACCAGATAGACGGCCAGATGTTGTTGCTGGGCAAACGCCATCGCTTTCTCGGGCCCCATCACCATCAAGGCGGTATCTAAACCATCGGCTTCCAGTGCGGTGGGCGTGATCACAGTGGCTGAAACCAGACGATGCGTGATCGGTTTCCCAGTTGCCGGATCGATGATGTGCGAATAACGCTGACCATTGAGTTCATAGTAGTTGCGATAACTGCCTGAGGTACTGATCGCCCGGCCATCCGGTTTGACGATCGCTTGCACTTCATCCAATTCATCGGTTGGTTTTTGAATCGCCAACTTCCACGGTTCCCCTTTGGCATTCACACCCCGACTACGAGAAGCGCCAGCGATTTCCACCAGATAATTGTGCACACCGCGTGACTCTAGGAAATCGGCCACTTTATCTGCACCAAAACCTTCGCCAACAGTCGACAGATCGACATACATGGTCGGAATGTCTTTACGAAGTTCCGCATGATCGGCACTGACATCGACATGCAGATGTTGGATACCCACACGTTGACGCGCGGCGGCAATTTGCGCATCTGTTGGGATTTTCACTGGGCGTTTATCCGGCCCAAAACCCCATAAATTCACCAGCGGCCCAACGGTGACAGATCGG
>JAQUHG010000188.1 GCA_028683735.1 Tolumonas sp.
TGCTGTCATGCACCAGCACGCCGCCAATCGGCATATAACCCGACGACAACCCTTTCGCGATAGTCATCAGATGCGGTTTGATGCCGTAATAATCGCTGCCAAACCATTCACCGGTGCGACCGAAACCGCAGATCACTTCATCGGCAATCAGCAAAATGCCGTAATGACCGCAGATGCGCTGAATTTCCGGCCAATAAGTAGTGGGTGGAATGATGATGCCGCCCGCACCTTGCACCGGTTCGCCTATGAAGGCGGCTACGTTTTCCACTCCCACTTCGAGGATTTTTTTCTCCAGTTCGCGGGCGGCCTTAATGCCATATTCTTCCGGCGATAAATCACCGCCATTGGCATACCAATAAGGTTGTTCAATATGAGCGATGCCGGGGATCGGCAGATCGCCTTGTTCATGCATATAGTTCATGCCACTGAGGCTGGCACCACCAATGGTGGAACCGTGATACGCGTTGGTGCGTGAGATAATGACCTTTTTCTTTGGCTGACCGAGGCTGGCCCAGTAATGGCGTACCATACGGATCACGGTGTCATTGCCTTCGGAGCCGGAGTTGGTATAAAAAATATGGTTAAAACCGGTCGGTGCGACCTTGGTGACGAGCTCCGATAACTCAGCTACCGGCGGGTGGGTGGTTTTGAAAAAGGTATTGTAAAACGGCAGCTCTAACATCTGGTTATATGCCGCCTCCGCCAGTTCTTTGCGTCCGTAACCGATGTTGACACACCACAGCCCCGACATGGCATCGAAGATCTTATTCCCTTCTGAATCATACAGATAAACACCATCACCTTTGGTGATCACGCGGCTGCCATGCGCATTTAAAGCGGCAGCATCAGAAAACGGGTGCAAGTGGTGCGCGGCATCCATATCTTGCCAGCGTTGTGTTTCCGGGTTGCCGCTGCGATTATTGGTTGAGTAAATCAGTGGGTTATTCATACGTGTTCTCCGATCTTACACATGCAGCAACAAGTGTTTACGTTCCCAAGGGCTGATGACGCGTTTGTATTCGATGTATTCCGCCTCTTTCACGGCACAAAAAGCATCAACAAACTTCTCGCCCAAGACATCGCGAATGGGCTGACAAGCGCGCAAATGGCTGACGGCTTCATCCAGATCGTGCGGGAACACGCTGGGTAAACCATAGGCATCGCTGGTCAGCGGCTCGGTTGGTTGCATCTGATTTTTAATGCCGAGGTAGGCACTGGCTAAGGTGGCTGCGAGTGCCAGATAAGGGTTGCTATCCACACCGGGCAGGCGGTTTTCAATGCGCCGCGCGGCGGGGTTGGAATGCGGTACGCGGATGCCGCAAGAGCGGTTGTCATAACCCCATTGCACATTGATTGGCGCCGCCCAATAACGGGTCAGGCGGCGGTAGCTGTTCACAAACGGTGCCATCAGCGCGATCACCTCCGGCAGATAGGCCTGCATACCACCAATCGCGTGATAAAAATGTTCACTGGCGCGGCCATCAGGCAGCGAAAATACATTTTCACCCGTCGTTTTATCTTTAATGCTCATGTGAATGTGCATGGCGGAACCGGGTTCGTTTTCCATCGGTTTCGCCATAAAAGTCGCATACATGTTGCGACGGATCGCCGCCTCCCGTACCGTGCGTTTAAACAAAAACACCTGATCGGCGAGATCCAACGGTTCACCGTGCAGGAAGTTGATCTCCATCTGACAGGCGCCGATCTCGTGGATCAAGGTATCGATCTGCAGGTTTTGCACGTCACAGTAGTCATACACATCTTCAAACAGATCGTCATATTCGTTTACCGCATCAATGGAGTAAGCCTTGCGGCCCGTTTCTGGTCGCCCTGTTCGACCTACTGGCGGGCGCAGTGGCAAGTCCGGGTCACGGTTCACCTCCACCAGATAAAACTCCATCTCCGGTGCGACGACAGGTTCCCAACCCATTTCGGCATACAGTGCCAGCACGCGACGCAGCACATAACGTGGCGCGATCTCAACCGGTGAGCCATCAAAATGAAAACAATCGTGGATCAATTGCGCTACCGGATCTTTCGCCCACGGCACCAGCCGTAAACTGTTCGGGTCAGGCAGCAGGATCATGTCCGGATCCGTGCTGGGGATGATATTGTCGGCATATTCACCGGTCACGGTTTGCGCCAGTACGACTTGCGGCAGGCGCATACCGTCTTCTTCGCTGAATTTTTCTTTTGGAATAATTTTACCGCGCGCAATGCCGGTGAAGTCGGGCGTGATGCATTCCACTTCGGTGATGCGATGTTCACGCATCCAATCGCTGATGATGCTCATAGCTTATTCTCCAATCCGTGAGGGGATAATCCGTGGCGGGTTGCATGATGTTCACGACATGCACGGCCAAACGCCTGAAAGATGGCCTGCGATAGCGGGTTTTCCTGATGACGCCATTCGGGGTGCCATTGCACGGCAAAACTGAAACCAGGGGCATCCGTGACGCTGAACGCTTCGATTAAACCATCGGGGGCGGTGGCTTCCACCGTCAGTTGACGGGCTAATTCCTGCACCCCTTGGTGATGTAGTGAGTTGACCATCGCGTCGGTTTGGCCTGTCCATTGCTGTAACAAACCGTGCTCAGCAAAGTGGATCGAGTGGGCGATACGGCAGTATTTTTCGTCGGCAGTGTTGCCAATATCGCGGTGATCCAGCATCTGTGGCTGTTCATGCACTTTTTGATAAAGCGAACCACCGAACGCGACATTCATCTCCTGAAAGCCACGGCAGATGCCCAATACCGGCACACCTTGCGCGACGGCTGCTCTGATCAACGGTAGTGTCGTGGCATCGCGGATCGGGTCATTAAAATCGTTATCCAGCGGTAAGCCGCCATAATGATACGGCTCGATATTCGACGGGCTGCCGGTAAACAGCAGGCCATCGAGCGCCCCCAGTAATTGCGAAATCGGTAAGTTATCTTGCAAGGCCGGGATCAGCAGCGGGAAACCGCCCGCACCCAGACGCACGGCATCGACGTATTGATCGCTTGCGAGATGGAAATAACGTTCATCTTTGATCTGCCAGTGACAGCAAATCACACCAATCATAGGTAACGACATACTGTTGTTGTCTGACCTTAACGGAGAGACACCCTTTATCTTTTCTTATAGAAAATGTAATTACGCAAACTGTGCGTAAGGAATGCGATGGCGGTATCAGCGCTAGGTGGCTGCAGGGGCGATAAGATGCTGGTGGAACGGTGCAGGCAAAAAGAAGGCAGGGCAATGTGTCGGCAATGGTTCGAGAATGTCGAGGGTTAAGCAGGGACATCGAGATGTGATTGAATGCGGGCGCATAGGCACTCCTTATTACGCTAACTCGGTAGATAGCTTCTTATGAAACAGAGCAAATTTGATGCCATCAGAAACAGCGCTGATCACGCCGAGATATGTGCTGTTAACTGACAGGGTTGCACCAATGTGGTGTTTGTTGCACAGGAACTGCTCTGATCGTATGGCTGATGGATTACCGCCTGATTACGTTATGGAGTGAAACATGACACTGGCCTGAAAACTGCTTTGTGTTCCGACAAAATGTATAAATCAATAACAAAACAGAGGTGGGTATGCGGACTTATGCTGAATGGCAATCAATGACGACAGCTCTCTCTATTGAATCCAGAGCGTTCATTGCCGGGCAATATGTTACGGCGCAATCTGATATGACGTTTCCGGTGCTGAACCCTGCGACAGGAATAGTATTAACGCAAGTTGTGGCGTGTGGCCCGGCGGAAGTGGAAGCCGCAGTCGATTGTGCCAAAACTCAATTTGAGAACGGCAGTTGGGCGGGTTTACCGGCACGGGAACGCAAACGGATTTTATTGGCGTGGGCGGCGCTGATCCGCGAGCACGCGGATGAATTAGCCTTATTGGAAACACTGAATACCGGCAAACCGATCAGCCATGCGATGGCCATTGATATTAATAACACCGCTTATTGTGTGCAGTGGTTTGCAGAAGCGATCGATAAGATCCATGGCGAAGTGCCCGATATAGCTAACCACCTACACGCAGTGATCCGCCATGAACCGATGGGGGTGGTCGCGGCAATTGTACCGTGGAACTTTCCACTCATGATGGCGAGCTGGAAATTTGCCCCTGCGTTAGCGGCAGGCAATTCGGTCATTTTGAAACCATCGGAAAAATCACCGTTAACTGCGATCAAAGTGGCCGCGCTAGCCAAACAAGCCGGCATTCCGGATGGCGTGTTTAATGTGCTACCGGGCGATGGTGCGGTTGGGCAGCTACTGGCACAACACATGGACGTTGATTGTATAACCTTCACTGGTTCCACTGCGGTCGGGCGGCAGATTGCAAAAGAGGCTGCCGCTTCCAATTTGAAGAGGGTCTGGTTGGAATTGGGCGGTAAGTCGGCCAATATCGTTATGGCTGATGCGGATCTGGCGGCGGCAGCGGAAGGGGTTGCGGCAGGCATTTTCTTTAACCAAGGGGAAATGTGCTCGGCGGGTTCCCGGGTTTTGGTGCAACGTGCTGTGTACGAAGAATTTGTGGCGCTATTAACGGTGGCGGCAAAGGCATGGCAACCGGCAGATCCGCTTGATCCAAATACCTTGATGGGGGCGATCATCGATCAAACCCAGTTCGATAAGGTGATGAGTTATATCTCTTTAGGTAAAGGTGAAGCCGAGCTGATTTTCGGTGGTGAGGCGGTGAAGAGTGAGCAAGGCTGGTTTATTCCGCCGACTTTGTTTGTCAGTGAACCGAACACTCGCATAGCGCAGGAAGAGATCTTTGGCCCGGTTTGCACACTGATTATTTTTGATGATGAAAACGAAGCGCTGCAAATCGCCAATAGCTCCATCTATGGGCTGGGGGCCGGGGTGTGGACACAAAACATCAGTGTGGCGCATCGCATGTCGCGGAAGCTGCGGGCGGGTTCGGTATGGGTGAACTGCTATGAAGAGAGTGGTGATCAAAACTTACCGTTTGGTGGGTATAAACAGTCGGGCAATGGTCGGGATAAATCGTTGCATTCATTAGAAAAATACATGGAAATCAAAACAGTGCTGATGAAAGTGTAATTGTTGAACCATTCGATTACTTCAATGACTTAGCGCAGAAGCTGTTTACAGGGAAAACGTAAAATTACTCTTATCCATATTACGAACAAA
The DNA here is from genome assembly GCA_028683735.1 of Tolumonas sp. GTDB lineage: Bacteria > Pseudomonadota > Gammaproteobacteria > Enterobacterales > Aeromonadaceae > Tolumonas. The sequence goes on from JAQUHG010000188.1 coordinate 5,148, forward strand.
CAGCGTCATCTTTCCCTAAAGGAATCAGGATTCATGCAGTATCAGACCAAACAGGGGCTGAAGATTAGCCAAAAAATCAATATCGGTTTTGTTGTGGCGCTCATTCTCGCGATGGGCAGTATTTATATGGTGGTAGAGAAAAAAATAAAGCCGGACCTTATTGCGCAACGTCAACAGCAAATCACCATTAGCCAGCAGGGCATGGTTTCTTTGCTGGCAGCTAAATTAACGGAAATTCAACTACTCACCAGTACATTAGCCTCGGCGGGTAGTGATCTGCCGAAAGATGAAGCACTGTTTAAGCAGGTCTTCCCGCCTATTATTGATAATCAGGGCAATAAAGCGATTGCTGGTGGTGGCATCTGGCCTGAGCCACAACAATTCACGCCGGGCGTTGATCGCCGCAGCTTCTTCTGGGGTAGAACCAACGGCACGTTGCAATATGTCGATGATTACAACAAGCCTGATGGCAATGGTTATCACAACGAAAGTTGGTATCAGGTAGGGCGTCAGGGGCAGCCAGGGAAATGCAGTTGGTCAGAGGCGTACACCGATCCATTTACCAAAACACCGATGATCACCTGTACGGTGCCAATGCAAAGTCAGGGGCAATTCAGTGGTGTGGCAACGGTTGATATGATGCTCGATGGTGTGACTGCGCTGTTAGAACAATATGGTCGTGAGAATGGCGGTTATGCGTTCGCGCTTGATCAGGCCGGGCAGGTGATTAGTTTTCCTGATCCCCGCGTTAAGGTAAAAGCTGATGGTGCCATGGTGAAACAAAGTGAATTGGCCGCGTTGTTGCCGAAATTTACGCCAGCCGCCGAGCGTTTATCTTCCGTATCGACCAAAGGCGAAATGGTCGAACTGACGGATGACGACATCTTAAACGGCCCGGTTCATGTCGATTTGGTTAAATTACCGCAAACCAATTGGGTTATTGGCCTGGTTGTACCGAAAGGACACATGACGGCAGTGGCTAACGACATGGGCTTATTCCTGATGCTGAGTGTCGGTGCTTCGCTATTGCTGATGTTATCTATCGGGTTTGTCTTTTTCCGCAGCCTGTTGGGCCAAATTAATCAGACGACTCATCAGATCAAAAATTTATCTTCTGGCCGAGCAGACAGTAATGAAATTTTGTCAGTTCTGCGATATGACGAAGTGGGCGAATTGCGGCAGTCCGTTAACAGTTACGGCGATAAATTGAAAGGGATGTTACTGCAGATCCACGGCGAATCGGGCACTTTGCTGGCTGAGGCAACTGGCTTAAATCAGTTTAGTAATCAATTCCTACAAAAAGCGCAGAGCTTGCGTGATGAAAATACTATGCTGGCGACCGGTGCGCATGAAATGGGGGCGACCTCGCAGGAGGCTGCTCGCCATGCCAATGACACGCGGGAAACGGTTGAGCTGATCCATAAAGACATTTGCCACAGTGGTGAGG
>JAQUHG010000189.1 GCA_028683735.1 Tolumonas sp.
TGTATCCGGCTAATCCGGAAAGTTGCAGCCCGTATAGCCCTTCTTCCCGTCGCTGGTTAAACGTCATTTATATTGATGTTGAAGCAATACCTGATTTTGTATCCAATCCAGCGCTGCAAAAAGAGTTGGCAGCCCCGGAGATTCAAGAACAACTGAATCAGCTACGTGCAGTTGATTGGATTGATTACCAAGCCGTTTTTTCTTTCAAAATCGGCTGGTTACGCCGGGTATTTGAAGGGGCTGACCTCTCTGCCCGTACTGAACGGGGCAAGGCATTTGCTGAGTATATTGCTGCCGGTGGCGATGGATTGCTGCAGATGGCGACGTTTGATGCATTGCAAAACACGTTATATGCCGGCGGCTTAGAAGCGTGGGGCCCACCGGTATGGCCTGAGGTGTATCGGAGTTTTGATTCTCCTGCTGTACAAACTTGGATTGCATCTCATCAGTTGGACATCCGTTTTTATCAATATTTGCAATGGATAGCCGATCAGCAGTTGGCTGAAGCTGAGCAACTGGCTAAAGCATTAGGCATGAAGATCGGGTTATACCGTGATTTGGCGGTGGGTGTATCTGAAGGCTCTTGCGAGATATGGGCGAATAAAGATCTGTATTGTCCCAAAGCCAGTATCGGTGCACCGCCCGATCCGTTGGGGCCACAAGGTCAAAACTGGGGATTACCGCCGATAGATCCGGTGCAACTAAAACGCGCGGCTTACCGACCTTTTATTGAGTTATTACGGGCCAATATGCGTGGTTGCGGGGCATTACGGATTGACCATGTTATGGGCTTACGTCGACTTTGGTGGGTACCACCGGGTGCGCCATCGTCAATGGGGGCGTATGTCTATTATCCCGTTGAGGAGTTGCTGGCCATTCTGGCGCTGGAGTCACACCGTGAGCGTTGCATGGTCATTGGTGAAGATTTAGGTACTGTGCCACCGGAAATGCGGACATTACTGCATGCCAACGGCGTTTATTCTTACAAGGTCTTTTTCTTTGAACGAGCTGCTGATGGCGGTTATTTCTCTCCGGCGCATTATCCTGCTCAGGCAATGGCTGCATTGACGACACATGATATGCCAACGTTACGTGGCTTCTGGCATTGTGATGATTTGGCCTTAGGGCGTGATTTGGGCCTGTATCCAGATGAAGAGAAATTACAGGATTTATACCGTGAACGGCACAGCGCTAAACAGGCGATCCTCGATTCATTAGCGGGGCATGGCGTGTTGCCGGATAGTATCGGACATGATGTCAGCTGGGTAGGTATGAATACCGCGTTGGCTCATGCGTTACAAGAGCATATGTGCCGTGGTAATAGCGCATTATTCAGTACCCAGTTGGAAGATTGGCTTGAGATGGATAAACCGGTCAATGTACCCGGTACTAGCACTGAATATCCGAACTGGCGGAGAAAATTGAGTAAAGATTTAGAGAGCTTTTTAAATGATCCCGGACTGGTGGCGTTGGCTAACAGACTGACTAATGCACGAAAACAATAGTAATGATTTTCATGTCAGCGAGTTATTTGTATCTGTAGCTGACCATTCTTAGTGATGTAGTAGAGGTTTACATATGCTGTTAAGAGAGCTTAATGAAGCCCGTTGCGGGCAACCATTTGAAAAATTGGGATGGATCTACGATAACGAACAATCATTGTGGCGCTTACGCGTCTGGTTGCCACATGCAACTCAGGTTGCTGTTCGCCGAATTGAGAAAAAAACGATCGAAAGTCAGTTAACTTGTGTTCATGTCGATGGTTTATTTGAAGCCGAATTTGCGAAGTTAGCTTCACCGTTTGCCTATGCACTGAGCGTTAATTACGGCGACACCCAAACGGAAGTGATCGATCCTTACCAGTTCCATGATGAAGCCTATCGTGGTTTGGCAGAGATGAAACTCAGCGCGGATAATATCTATCGGACGCTAGGTGCTCAGCTCATCGAAACTGAAGTCAATGGCGTGACAGTCAAAGGAGTTAAGTTTGCTGTCTATGCGCCGAGTGCGATGTCTGTGAGCCTGTTAGGTGATTTTAACTTCTGGGATGGTCGCCGCCATCCGATGCAACGCAGTCTGTGCGGTCATTGGGTGTTGTTTGTACCGGATTTGGAAGCGGGTGCCCGTTACAAATTTGAATTAAAAGATATGCATGGTCATTGTCTGCCACATAAGGCCGATCCAGTTGGTTTCTATGCTGATCAATATCCGTCATTTGCATCGGTGGTTTACGACCAGAAAAAATACCAATGGCATGATGCGGAATGGCAGAAGTCGCAACGGAATGACAAGCTGGAACAACCGCTTTCCATCTACGAAATTCATTTTGGCTCCTGGAAACGTCATGAGAATGGTGACTCGTTGAGTTATCGTGAAATGGCGGATGAGTTGATCCCTTATTTGCAGGAAATGAATTATACCCATATTGAATTGATGCCAATTATGGAGCATCCGTTCTCGGGCTCTTGGGGTTATCAGCCGCTCGGTTTGTTTGCACCAACCAGCCGTTATGGTTCGGCCGATGATTTTAAATATTTTGTCGATCGTTGCCATGAAGCTGGGATTGGCGTGATCCTGGATTGGGTTCCTGCCCATTTCCCATCTGATGCGCACGGTTTAGCGCGCTTTGATGGCACTCCATTATATGAGTATGAAGATCCGCGTCGTGGCTGGCATCCTGATTGGAATTCCTATATCTATGATTTTGGTCGTGACACCGTTCGTCAGTTCCTGATCGCCAGTGCACTGTTCTGGCTGGATCATTTCCACATTGATGGTTTACGGGTCGATGCGGTAGCCTCAATGCTGTATTGGGATTATTCCCGTGATGAAGGGCAGTGGGTGCCAAATCTGGATGGTGGCAACCATAACTATGAGGCCATCTCATTACTGCAATGGTTCAATCGTGAAGTGTATGAACGTTTCCCACATGCAATGACGATTGCGGAAGAATCGACGGCTTTCTCGGGCGTTTCTCGTCCAACTTACACCGGTGGTCTGGGCTTTACCTTCAAGTGGAACATGGGCTGGATGAACGATTCGCTGCGTTATATGGCGAAAGAGCCGGTTCATCGTAAATATCATCATAATGATCTGACGTTCTCCATGGTCTATCACTACAACGAGAACTTTGTGTTGTCGCTGTCACACGATGAAGTGGTGCATGGGAAACAATCTCTGCTGTATAAAATGCCGGGTGATGAGTGGCAACAAGCTGCAAACCTGCGTACTTATATGGGTTATATGTATGCGCACCCTGGTAAAAAGCTCAATTTCATGGGCACTGAGATAGCACAGGCATCAGAGTGGGATCACGATGGACAACTAGACTGGTGGCTGCTTGCTTTTGATAAACATCGTGGGCAGAAGAATCTGATCCGTGATCTGAATAAACTCTATCGCTCTGAATCAGCTATGTATGATGCGGATTATCTACAAAGTGGGTTTGAGTGGTTAGATCACTCTGATTGGGAAAACAGCGCGCTGCTGATGATCCGTCGTAACAAAGCGCAGGATAGTTTCATCATTGCTGCTTGTAACTTTACCCCTGTGCCACGTGATGGCTTCCGTATGGGCGTGCCGGAAGCGGGGCGTTATCAGATCGTGCTGAATACCGACAGCGGCGAATATTGGGGTGGCGATTATTTTGTTGGTGCTGATGTATTCCATACCGAAGAGATCGCATCACATGGTAAAGATCACTCTATTGTGTTGAACTTGCCACCACTGGCTAGCGTATTTATCAAAAAAGTGGTTGAGTAACAGCATAAGAGACCCCCGTTGCCGTATGGCGGGGGTCAGATGGAGTTAAGACTATGACGGATCATTTTACATTGTTACCCGGTAAAGAAGCCCCATTCGGGGTGATGCCGGATGAGCAGGGATGTAATTTTGTCTTGTGGGCTCCGGATGCTGAACGCATAGAACTTTGTTTGTTTGATACACAAGAGCAGGAAATTGCTCGTATCCGATTGCGTGAACGTCGCGGTCATCTTTGGTATGGGTATGTGCAAGGCGTCAAATCTGGTGCCTTATATGGTTATCGTGTGCATGGGCCACACAGCCCTGAACAAGGGCATTTATTCGACCCGCAAAAATTATTGTTAGATCCTTATGCTAAGGCCTTGTCCCGGGTTCTGGAATGGAACGAGGAGCTCTATCAAGGTGATAGCCATCGCATGCTGCCCAAGGCTGTAGTTTGGGAAGATGAATTTGATTGGGAAGGCATTGTTTCTCCGCGTTACAGTGATGCGCAGACCGTTTTGTATGAAGTCCATGTCAAAGGATTCACTAAATTACACCCTGATGTGCCGGAACATCTGCGAGGTACTTACCTTGGTTTGTGCCAGCCAGCGGTGATCCGGCATATGCAAGAGTTGGGCATTACCACGGTACAGTTGATGCCGGTTGCCAGTTTCATGAGTGAACCCCGTTTAACCCAACTGGGATTAAACAATTACTGGGGCTATAATCCGGTTTGCTTTATGGCCCCTGAACCACGTTATGCGGTTAAGCATGCGGTCACTGAATTCAAAACTATGGTGCGGGAGTTACATCGTGCCGGTATTGAAGTGATCCTTGATGTGGTGTTTAACCATACCGCAGAAGGCGGGCATGGTGGCCCGGTCTTGAGTTACAAAGGGTTAGATAACCGCAGCTATTATTGTTTCGATAACGGCGGTTATGGCCCTGATTTTTCTCGCTACAGCAATATGACTGGCTGCGGTAATACTTTTAATGTGGATCATCCGAATGGCCTGCGTTTGGTCATGGATAGTCTGCGTTATTGGGTGACCGAGATGCATATTGATGGCTTCCGTTTTGATTTGGCGGTGACACTGGCGCGCGAAGGCGGGGAATTCGACCCATATGGCGGTTTTTGCAAAGCGTTAATGCAAGATCCAGTGTTGCGTAATGTGAAACTGATCTCCGAGCCTTGGGACATTGGCCCGTTTGGTTATCGTCTGGGGCAATTCCCAACCCAATGGCGCGAGCTGAACGATCGTTACCGTGACACCATCCGCTCTTTCTGGCGTGGGGATATGGGCCGTATGGCCGAATTTGCGACTCGATTATTAGGTTCGCGCGATATTTTCCCCAAATCGTTACGTGCGATTCATTCCAGTGTGAATTTCGTTTGTTACCACGATGGTTTCACGCTGGAAGATACGGTGTGTTACGAGCAACGCCACAATCAGGCAAATACAGAAGAGAACCGCGACGGGCATGGCCATAATCTGTCGAAAAATTATGGTATCGAAGGGCCAACACTGGACCCTCGGATCAGCCGGATCCGGTTGCAACAAAAACGAAATATGCTGGTGACACTGTTGTTGTCGCAAGGTATTCCGCATTTATTGGCCGGTGATGAGATGGGGCGCAGCCAGATAGGTAATAACAATGCTTATTGTCAGGACAACCGTATTAGTTGGGTCAACTGGCAATTAAGTAATGAGGATGAGGGATTGCTGACGTTTGTGAAACAAATGATCCGGATCCGTCGTTCTGCCAGTGCATTTACCGAGCTCCATCTGGAAGATGATCTCTATTTCGGTTCCCGAACTCAGGCGGATACTGTGCATTGGTATCATCCTGATGGTAGTGAGTTGACCGAAGGTGATTGGAACGCGCCTTCCGCGCAAGCGTTAGTCATGGAAATTATTGCGAAAGAAAGTCAGGAACATTGGCTGGTGTTATTTAATGCCAGCGGTTACGACATTCATTTCCGTCTGCCGGAGCCGGAAAAAAGTAATAACTGGACGCTGGCTGTGGACACCGCGTCGCACTATGGTAAACGGTTGTTACTGGACGATCTGCAGCAGCTGGTCGCGGTCTGCGGCGCTCATTCCATGAAGCTGCTACGAGCCTGTCCACTTAAAGGATGTGATGTTAATTAAGTTTTCTTATTAACCTTACTTTTTATGGTTTGAATCTGCTCTGATGCTCATCTACTCTCTTAACAATTATGTAACAGGGGTAAGATCATGAGCGGGGAGCAGATGACTGATTGGCGGTTGAAACTGACACCAGAACAATTCCATGTTTGCTGGGAGAAAGGGACGGAACGCCCATATTCAGGTGCATTGTTGCATAACCGGAAAACAGGTGTTTACCATTGTGTCTGTTGTGATGCACCGCTGTTTGAATCAAAAGCTAAATTTGATTCTGGCTGTGGCTGGCCGAGCTTTGATCGGGAAATTCCCAACGCAGTACGTTACAAAGAAGATCTGAGCCATGGTATGCGGCGCATTGAAATTATGTGTGCCAGTTGTGGTTCACATCTGGGACATGTTTTCCCGGATGGGCCGACAGAAACCGGACAGCGTTTTTGCGTCAACAGCGTATCACTTGGATTTAATGAAGCTGAAAGTGGTACGGTAGGAAAATAGCCCCTGACTCAGGGGCTATTTTTATGCAGCTTAGTGACTCAGTTCACCGCGTAAATCTTGCTGCATCAATGTTCTCATCTGCTCTGATGTCAGCGGCTGACTTAACAGGAAATGCAGTTTGGCGAGGGCGGCTTCGGTGGTCATATCGAAACCGGACAACACACCGGCATCCGCCAGCGCATTGCCCGTTGCATAACCCCCCAT
>JAQUHG010000190.1 GCA_028683735.1 Tolumonas sp.
AGAAAATATGCGGCTCATTTCCGTGGTTATCGGTGCCAATAGTGAGCAACAACGGGCTGCAGAAAGTAAAAAATTACTTACATATGGCTTCCGTTTTTACCAAAATATTCAGCCATACAAACAAGGCGCAGAACTCACCAAACAACGGATCTGGATGGGAGATAAAATGGAAATCAGCCTAGGTACAGGTCAAGATATTAATCTGTTAGTACCAAGAAATGCAGCAAGTAAATTAAAAGCTGACTTCCAACTCAATAGAGAATTACACGCACCGATTAAACAAGGTGAGACAGTTGGGACCATATTTTTACGCATTGATGGTAAAGATATTGCGCAACAACCTCTTGTCGCACTCAACACTGTAAATGAAGGCGGAATTTTCAGCCGTTTATGGGATTATCTGGCATTATTAATACAACGAATCTTTAATTGATTTATATTTAAACCATATCGCTGAATCATCCTTCTCCAAAAATTACCCATGGTGATTCAGCGATATATTATCGTAACTAGAAACCCATTAAAGGTGGTTTGTATGATGTTGATTGGTTTAATCATGATAGGTCTTTCCGCTGGTTTACTCTCCGGTATTTTTGGAATTGGCGGAGGAATATTGATTGTGCCAGCACTCATGTATTTACTGGGTTTTTCTCAAAAGCTCGCGACTGGAACTAGTCTTGCTATCCTTCTCCCCCCAGTAGGAATTGCTGCGGTGTGGGAATATTACAAACATGGAAATGTTGATTTGCGGGCTGCACTTATCATTGCATTGATGGTGTTGCTTGGTAGCTGGCTTGGTGCCCGTGTAGCTACGCAACTCGACGCAAAAATATTAAAAACTCTATTTGGTGTATTTTTAGTGATCTTAGGTGGCTATGTAATTTTTGATGCCTTTAAACATTAGTTTATATCTCCTTCGGCATAAGAGACCAATACCCCCACCACCCTGCGGTAAATTAATCTGAATGGTTCTAGTGACAAAGAGCCATCCAGATTAAATAGAATTATCCAAATCGACCAGTTATGTAATCTTCTGTTTCCTTCCGACTCGGTTTCAAGAAAATTTGGTCTGTATTATCAAATTCCATTAATTCCCCAAGATACATAAATGCAGTGAAATCAGAGACTCGGGCTGCTTGTTGCATATTATGTGTGACGATAACAACTGTATAATCCTGTTTTAGTTCGATCACTAATTCTTCAATTTTAGCTGTTGAAATCGGATCTAACGCAGAAGTAGGTTCATCCAGTAACAGTACCTCGGGCTTGATTGCAATCGCTCTGGCAATACATAAACGTTGTTGCTGACCACCAGATAAACTCATTCCACTTTGATGCAATTTGTCTTTTACTTCATCCCACAATGCGGTTTTTTTCAAAGCCCACTCAACACGATCATCCATCTGATAACGAGGAAGCTTTTCATACAAACGAATACCGAATGCGATATTTTCATAGATTGACATCGGGAACGGTGTGGGTTTTTGAAACACCATGCCAATTCTGGCTCGGATCAGTGATACATCTTCTTTTGCATGAAGAATATTTTGCCCATTGATTTGGATTTCTCCATCTGCACGTTGTTCGGGATAAAGCTCATACATACGATTAAAAATACGCAGTAAAGTCGATTTCCCACAACCAGATGGCCCAATAAACGCTGTGACGCGTTGTTGCGGGATATTCATATTGACATCTTTAAGCGCCCTAAAATTACCATAATAGAAATTCAAGTTTCTTACGGAAAAACACGGGTCAAGTTGACTGACATCCGCTTTGGGCTCCAGATTGAGTAAATTGTTCTGATATATCATTACTTTTTCAATCCTTTTTACCAAATAACATTCGGGCAGTAAGGTTGATAACCAAAACACCGAAAGTAATAATCAATACACCAGCCCAAGCCAATTGCTGCCAATTGCTGTAGGGGCTCATGGCAAATTTATAAATTGTAACGGGCAAGCTCGCGGTGGGTTCTGATAATCCAGTGACCCAAAATTGGTTGTTTAATGCGGTGAATAACAACGGCGCCGTCTCACCAGTAATTCGGGCAACAGCCAGCATGATCCCAGTTAGAACACCTGATCTTGCCGATTTCAATACGACATGTGAGATGACTTTCCATTTGGGCGTACCTAATGCATACGCTGCTTCACGTAGCGTATTTGGAACCAAACGCAACATGTCTTCTGTGGTTCTTACAACGACAGGCACCACCATTAATGCAAGTGCTATCGCACCGGCCCAACCGGAAAATGTCTTTGTTTGGGCAACTATTAGTGCATAAACGAATAATCCAATCACAATAGACGGTGCGGATAAAAGAATGTCATTGATGAACCGGGTCGTTTTTGAAAACAATGAACGACCACCATATTCAGAGAGATAGACACCTGTCATCAACCCAATGGGTGTTCCAATTGCTGTTCCCACAACCGTCATTAACACTGAGCCATAAATTGCATTCAGTAACCCACCATCAGAATCTGGTGATGGCGTCATTTGAGTTAACGTCGTTAATGTCAGGCCTTTGAATCCCATTTGCACAACAGAAACCAAGATCCAAACAAGCCAAACCATACCAAATGTCATGGCCATCATCGAACAGGCCAAGGCGATAAGATTAGTCAGTTTACGACGCTGAAAACGTAGATTTTTAGCCGCAGGAATCGATGAAGAACGAAGAATCATTATGTCCGTCCCCCTTCGCGTTTGGTCAGTTTAAAGATCAACGCTTTTGACAACGCAAGCACAACAAACGTAATAAAAAACAGCACTAAACCTAAATAGAATAGTGCTGATTGGTGTACCGTTGACGCTTCAGCAAATTCATTGGCTAATACCGATGTGATGGTGTTGCCTGGTTCAAATAACGATGCACCAGTAAATGAGCTGGTGTTACCTATAATAAAAGTAACCGCCATCGTCTCCCCCATTGCTCGCCCCAAACCAAGCATGATGCCGCCAATAGCGCCCACTTTGGTATAAGGTAATACAACGTGCCACATAACCTCCCATGTGGTGCAGCCAATGCCGTATGCCGATTCTTTCAGCATGGGTGGTGTAACTTCAAAAACATCTCGCATCACTGATGCGATAAAAGGAATAATCATTATTGCCAAAATAATACCGGCAGCAAAAATACCGATACCAACTGGTGGTCCTTGAAATAATGCGCCGATGCCAGGAATATTTCCGAGCCAGAGTTGTAATGGTTGCTGCACATATGTAGACAACAAAGGCGAAAAAACAAGTAATCCCCACATGCCATAAACGATAGAAGGTATAGCAGCGAGTAATTCAATTGCTGTTGTCAGAGGACGCCGTAACCATCGGGGAGATAATTCTGTTAAAAACACAGCAATACCAAAACTGACCGGTACTGCAATCAATAGTGCGATCACGGACGTTAATAACGTCCCATAGATCATGGTGAATCCACCAAATTGCTCATTAACCGGATCCCAGTTGGTATCCAGAAAGAATTTCAATCCAAACTGATGAATTGCAGGCCAGGCGCCAATAAAAAGAGAAAAGATGATCCCTGCCAAGGCTGCCAGAGTGATACAAGCCGCACTTAACGCGAATGCACCGAAGATAAAATCCCCGATATTATTTATCTTATAACGACGAAAAACAGATTTGCTGTTCAGTATTTGCTTTTCAACGTCAGTTGTAGAGGTATAGCTAAAATCCATTGTGAAATCTCTTAAAAAAGAAAAACTGCCAGCATGACGCTGGCAGTATGTATCTTATTTTTTCCAGAGAGCCTGGCCACCAGGCGCTTCGATGGTCAACCATTCTTTACGGATTTGCTCTTTTACTGAAACAGGCATAGGAACATATTGAAGTTGTTCTGCAATTTGATCCCCGGTACTGAAACCAAAATCGAAGAACTTCAATACTTCTTGAGTCTGTTCTGATTTATCAGCAACGCGATGTACCAATACAAAAGTACCACTGGTAATTGGCCATGATTCCTTACCCGGTTGGTTGGTCAGAATTTGGTAAAATGATTTAGACCAATCAGCGCCAGCGGCAGCCGCTTTAACGCTTTGTTCAGTTGCTGCCACAAAATTACCGTCCGCATTTTGTAATTCTACGGTGGTCATGTGGTTAGATTTTGCATAAGCAGTTTCAACATAGCCGATTGAACCAGACAAACGTTGAACAAACGCAGAGACACCTTCATTGCCTTTACCACCGACACCAACAGGCCAGTTCACAGTGGTACCGAATTTATATTTTTGAGCCCATTCAGGATTAACTTTGCTCAAATAATTAGAAAAACCAAAGGTAGTGCCTGAAGCATCAGCACGATGAACAACGGAGATTTGTGTATCTGGCAGTTTGAGATCGCCATTTAGTTTAACGATGGCCGGATCGTTCCATTTTGTGATTTTACCGATAAAGATATCGGCCAGAATGGAGCCCGTTAATTTCAATTGATTGGCATTAATACCATCAATTTTGACTACTGGCACGATGCCACCAACAGCTGTTGGCCATTGAACCAAACCATTTTTAGCCAATTCTTCATCGGTTAACGGCATATCAGAAGCGCCGAAATCAACTGTTTTAGCAGTGATTTGTTTAATACCGGCACCAGAACCAATGGACTGATAGTTCATACGAGTGCCGCTTACTTTGTTGTAAGAATCAGCCCACTTTGAATACAAAGGTGCAGCAAAAGAAGAACCCGCGCCTGTCACATCAGAGGCATAAGAAATTGTCGCAGATGAAGCCATAGCTACGCCAAGAGCAAGCATTTTTAACGTCATTTTCATTTTTCCTACATTCTTAATTAATCGAATTAGTGATGTTTCATGACCAGTCGAGGTGACTGTAAGGATGGGAAATGACATTTAAATGACAATAATGTGACATTAACGCAGACAATAATTTTATAAATTATTGATTAGGCAGAATAAGGCTTCAATTGAAGGTCTTTAAAACCCATTCTTCGAGATGTTTTAAGATCCAGAATCATTTCAAGATTAGTGCGTTTATCTAGATTTGCACCACGACACAACCGTGTCATTGATTATGAGTCGGATGGCATTAACAGCAGTCAGACCAACTTTCGTTAGAAATGCTCTCAATGCCATTTAGCCATCCTGACCATTTATACTTGATTCCTGAATGAATCCTCATGACTGTATAAACCATTGTTTGATTTTATCTTTGCCAGGGATACCGCCTGAATGAACCACCTGTCCATCAATGACAACACCAGGTGTTGATAAAACACCATAGCTAACGATATCCTGCATAGCTTCAACTTTTTCTAATTGGATTTCTACTCCGCATTCTTTAGCGACCTCATCAATCAAACGCACAGTCGTTTTACAATTCGAACAGCCGGAACCAAGCACTTTGATATTTTTCATATGAACTCCTTTTTATGTAAATTCAGCTCAGAGAAATGCGTTAAAAACATAACCTACCAACAGGATCCCACAGGCAACTACGCTAACGAATACGGCGATCAAACGTAGCTTGAGAACCTTGCGCAAAATAATTGTTTCGGGAAGTGAGAGACCAATAACGCTCATCATAAAGGCCAGCACAGTGCCTAAAGCCGCACCTTTCGCCAGTAAAGCTTGTACGATGGGAATAACACCCGCCGCATTGGTATACATCGGAACACCAATCACCACAGCCAATGGCACAGACCACCAGGCATCTTTGCCCATGAATGACGCCATGAAATCCTCAGGTACATAACCATGAATACCGGCACCAATCGCAATTCCCGCTAAAATATAAGGCCAAACTTTGCCAACAATGTCTCGAACCGCACTAAAGCCACTTAAAATACGATCGGCCAGTGTTAATGCATCATCACCTACATGAGCAGTCGTTCGTGGCATGTCGCGAACCCAATCTTCCAAATGATTTTCCATTTTAAGACGACCAATAATCCAGCCAGATACAATCGCCACAGCCAATCCTAAACTCATGTAAAGCAAAGCTGTTTTCCAGCCAAACAAACCAAATAGCAAAGTTAGTGCAACTTCATTTACCATCGGGGCTGAAATCAAAAATGAGAATGTAACACCTAAAGGCACACCGGCCTGAACAAAGCCGATAAAGAGTGGGATCGCAGAGCACGAACAGAATGGTGTCACGATACCCAAGCAGGCTGCCATCACATTAGCAACGCCTTCCCCTCGTTTAGCCAATAAGGCGCGGGTTCGTTCAGGGGTGAAATAGGAGTTGATCATTCCCATGACAAATACGATGCCGGTTAACAGCATTAATACTTTGGGTGTGTCGTAAAAGAAGAATTGAAGTGCCCCCCCCAAATGACTGTTTCTATCAACGGGTAACGCAGCAACCAAAGACTCAGATAGGGGGATCAACAGCAGATACAAACCAAACCAGATCGCACCAGCGATCAACAAAAAAGGCAGCGGTTGTTTTTGTGAAAATGTTCTTACGTATATAACGGCATTCATCTTTTTCTCGTACGCACATAATTCTATTGCTCTTAACAAGAAGACGATGACGATCTAAAAAAGATGCAGGTACATT
>JAQUHG010000191.1 GCA_028683735.1 Tolumonas sp.
GGGTGAACATACGCTGATAAAAATGTTTCGTCAGCGCCACCCCATTGGTTTTTAATACTGGAACCGTGGCTTTAACTAATGCTTTTTGTTGTTCGTTCATAAAGTCTCCATGACCAAAACACGCGATGACCAAAATTCAGGGGGATACGCGGGTACCCCCGGCATAATGGCTGGTTATTGCTGTGCGGTAGCGTTTGCAAACAGAATGTTGTTTTCCAAATGGATATGTTGCATCAGGTCTTCACGCAATTGTGTCAGGCCGGTATACAGTGCACGCCATGTCACACAGGCACCTGCTGGTGGCGTAATGTCATTGGTCAGACGCATCAGTTCGTCTAAACCTTCGCCGTGTTGCTCATGCTCAAAACGCATCATGGCAATCGGGCCTTGCGCCGGGTTGTTAAAACCTTCTTTCAGCATAGGGAACAAGATCTGCTCTTCTTTCTGCATGTGGCTTTCGAGTTCCTGCAGCATATTCGCCAGATGAGCACCCAGACCTAGCGGGCAGCCTGGTTTATCCGAGTGGACATGTTCGACACGGCGCGCCAGACGGATCAATTCCGGTAATTGAATGCGATGCAGGGCATGGAAACGTTCCAGAATAAAATCAATCAGGGCGGAAGGTGTCGCAGTGCGCCAGTCAGTTTCATCACTCGGTAACTGTTGTACTTGTTCCAGTTCAGCGACAACCAGCGCGGCATCGAGATTACGCTGAGCGATGGCGTCTTTTAACGGTTGTTGGCCACCGCAGCAAAAATCTAATTTGAATTTGTGGAATACACGGGTCGCACCAGGAATTTCACAAGCGAGGCTGGCGATAGTTTGTTCGAGTAAGGCCATGGTGGCTCTCCTTGGTAGATAATAGGGTAGTTTGATCTCGATCAATCTATTGCATGAGCTGTGCCGACATTTAATTTTTTGAAAAATATAGATATTTAATTTTTATGGTTTTTTTTACCATTGACTGATAGGGTTAAATAAACCATTTAGGGTACTAATTACCATGTTTGATGCGTCACTGTTACTTGATCTCACTACTGAGTTACCGCGA
Source organism: Tolumonas sp. (assembly GCA_028683735.1). GTDB lineage: Bacteria > Pseudomonadota > Gammaproteobacteria > Enterobacterales > Aeromonadaceae > Tolumonas. Next base: position 1,052 of record JAQUHG010000191.1, read on the forward strand.
TCGGTGCGGCAGGAACGGCTGGTCTCCGCGATACGGGTTCATTTTGGTTGCGGCGCGGTTGGTCTACTGAAATTAGATGGCGATTGCCTTTGCCCGGTGGCGGTGGATGGTTTGGCGCATGAAACGTTAGGGCGCCGTTTTGTCGTGGCGCAGCACCCTCGTTTGGCGGCTATTTTATCCAGCCGCTCAACAGTGCGATTTGAACCGGGAAGCCCGTTACCTGATCCATATGATGGCTTACTGGATTCACAACGCGGGCTGCCATTGCCCGTGCATGACTGCATGGGGATCAGCTTGTATCTGGAAGGACAATTGTGGGGTGCATTAACGCTGGATGCTTTTGAGGGCACTGTGTTTGATGATCAAGCGGCCGATAAATTAACACACAGCGCTTTTCTGGCCGAAGCCGTAGTGCGCATGAGTCGTTTGGAAGAAGAGATCCGGGCGTTGCGTGCGGGGAGTCGAGTTTCTGAAACCTTATTGCCGGATGAACAAAATGCCGGTGATGGCGAGATCATTGGGCAAAGTGCGATTTTGTTGAAGTTATTGCATGAGTTGGATGTGGTTGCCAATTCTGAATTGCCAGTTTTGTTGCTGGGGGAAACGGGCGTGGGGAAAGAGTTATTTGCCCTCCGCTTACACAGTAAGTCGCCGCGACATAATGCGCCGCTGGTCCATGTCAATTGTGCGGCGTTACCAGAATCATTAGCGGAAAGTGAATTATTTGGTCATGTCAAAGGCGCATTTTCCGGTGCCATGAGTGATCGCCCCGGCCGGTTTGAAGCGGCTAATGGCGGAACGTTGTTTCTCGATGAAGTCGGTGAATTACCGCTGACGGTACAGGCTAAATTACTGCGTACATTACAGAATGGTGAGATCCAACGACTCGGTGCGGATCAACCGCGAAAAGTCGATGTGCGCATCATTGCAGCAACCAATCGTCAGCTGCATGAACAGGTAAGGGACGGACAATTCCGGGCTGATTTGTATCATCGCTTGTCGGTTTATCCGGTGCCGATACCGCCGCTGCGGGAACGTGGCAACGATGTGTTGTTATTGGCTGGTAATTTTCTTGAGCTCAACCGTGCCCGTCTTGGTTTTCGCAGCCTGCGATTATCAGCGGCAGCCGAACAGGCTTTGTGCAGTTATGACTGGCCGGGCAATGTGCGTGAACTCGAGCATGTGATCAGTCGGGCGGCTTTGCGGGCCGTCAGCCGAGGTGCAGTCAGAACAGAAATTGTTACGCTGGAGCCAGAGCATCTGGTGCTGGATATCGCTGTGAGCAGCTCGGTAAAAACAGAACCGACGTTGCTGCCGCAGGCTGCACATGACGAACAGGCTGTATCGCTAAAAATTGCCGTGGATGGTTACCAGCGTCAGATGATCCGCCAGACGCTGGAAGCCTGTCAGGGCAATTGGGCCAATGTAGCGCGACGGTTAGATCTTGATCCGAGTAATTTGCATAAACTGGCGAAACGACTGGGGTTGAAATAACCCCACTTGATCCTGCTCAGCCAGCTGTTTTTCATTTTTCCTCTTTTCATCCTTCCTCCGTTTTTTGATGGCTTTCACCTAGTAAGCCATCAGATTGATATCACTGTAAATTTTTTCTATACAACTTAACGCTCATTGCCAATTTCTGCTGACTACTCAAAAAAGTCATTTTCTATAACTTGCATTTGAAATGCATATTAAATTAAGATGCAAACACTGCATATGAAATGCATATTATGTCGAGGAAGAGATCATGACTTTGCACGTTAAGAACAATATCTACTGGGTTGGCAAACAAGATTGGGAACTGCGCGAATTTCATGGCAGTGAATATTCCACCCATAAAGGCTCCAGCTATAACAGTTATCTGATCAAAGAAGAGAAGGTGGCGTTAATTGATACGGTGTGGAGCCCATATGCTGATGAGTTTGTGACGAATCTGGCGAATGAAATTCCGTTAGAGAAAATTGACTTCATCATTGCCAACCACGCTGAAATTGATCATAGCGGTGCATTGCCTGCGTTACTGGCGAAAATTCCAAATACGCCGATTTATTGCACCGCCAATGGTGTGAAATCGCTGAAAGGGCATTTCCATCAAGACTGGAATTTCCAGGTTGTCAAAACCGGTGACACTCTTGATCTGGGGAATGGTAAAAAACTGGTGTTTGTCGAAGCGCCGATGCTGCACTGGCCAGACAGCATGATGACCTATATGACCGACGATGCGGTGTTATTCAGTAATGACGCGTTCGGTCAGCACTATGCCAGCGATCAGCTCTATAACGATCTGGTTGATCAAAATGAACTGCAGAATGAATGTATTAAATATTATGCCAACATCCTGACCCCGTTCAGCAAACTGGTGACGCAGAAAATTCATGAAGTGCTGTCATTCAATCTGCCACTGGACATGATCTGTACCTCGCACGGCATTATCTGGCGCGATAATCCGGCGCAGATCGTCGAACAATATCTGAAATGGGCTGATTCTTATCAGGAAAATCAGATCACGCTGGTTTATGACACTATGTGGGAAAGCACCCGCAAGATGTCGGAAGCAATTGCCTCTGGTATTCGCAAAGCCGACCCAACCGTGACAATCAAACAATTCAATCTGGCGAATTCAGATAAGAACGATGTATTGACGCAGGTATTTAAATCAAAAGCGATTTTGATCGGTTCACCGACTATCAATAACGTGATGTTGCCGCAAGTCGCCGCGTTACTGGAAGAGATCCAGGGTCTGCGCTTTACCGGTAAAACTGCCGCTGCATTTGGTAGCCATGGCTGGAACGGTGGTGCGGTGAATCGTATTACTCAGCGTTTGAAAGAGTGTGGTTTTAACACGTTAGAAGGCACCAAAGTGGAGTGGCGTCCGACACAAGAAGCACTGCAAGAATGCGAAGCTTACGGCAAGAATCTGGTCGCAAAATTGGGTGGTGTTTCAACTGCAGAAACTAAACAGACGGCCATCGCGACTGAACTTCCATCTATGGTTTGCCGCACTTGTTCATGGGTTTATGACCCGGCGGAAGGCGAAGTGAATCAGGGTGTTGAAGCGGGAACTGCGTGGGAAGATGTTCCGGAAAATTTCCTCTGCCCGGTCTGTTTTATGGGCAAAGATGATTTCGACCCGAAAACTGAAACTGTCGCCAAAGCAGCGTAAAGGAGACCATCATGGCAGCACATCATCCGGTTGTGCTCGTCGGCAGTGGTTATGCCGGTCTGCAACTGGCGCGACAATTTCGCCGTCATGCACCAGCCACGCCTCTGGTTATCGTCTGCGCCGATGACGGTGCGGACTACCCGAAACCGCAGCTGAGCCACGCGGTCAGTAAACGTCAGTCGGCGGCGGATCTGATCCGAAAATCGGCGAAAGAAGTCGCATTGGAATTAAAAGCGCTATTGCTGACCGGGCAACAGGTTAAAGCCATTGACCCTGAGCGACAGGTGATCCAACTGGCGGAGCGGGAATTACCCTATCGGGATCTGGTGCTGGCCGTGGGGGCAGAGGCGTGGGTTCCGCCTATCCAAGGGGATGCCGTTGATGCGATCATTACGCTGAACAGTTTGCAGCATTATCAGCAATATCAGGAACAATTGGCGAACAGCCAACGGGTATTGATCGTCGGCGGAGGTCTGATTGGCAGTGAGCTGGCGAATGATTTTCTGCTGGCCGGAAAACAGGTGACTTTGTGTGATCCGACAGATCGTTTGTTGTGTTCACTCACGCCTGATTTTGTCAGTGAAAGGCTGCACTCTGTGCTGGCACAAGCCGGCTGTAAATTTGCCTTTAATACGATGCTGGCATCGCTAGATCGGCGAAGTGATGGCCTGCTGGCGACATTCAGTGATGGCATATCGATTGTGGTTGATAGCGTAGTGTGTGCTGCCGGGTTACGTCCACGAACTACGTTGGCGAAAGCCGCCGGGCTGAATGTTAACCGTGGCATAGTGGTTGATAAGCAGCTGGCAACCAGCGCACCGCATATTTATGCGCTGGGCGATTGCGCAGAAATATGTGGGCGGTTGTTACCTTATTTGCAACCGATCACCGTGAGTGCGCAAGCGTTGGCGAGAACATTGGCTGGCGAACAAACGCGGGTGCAATGGCCAGTGATGCCGGTCAATGTGAAAACCAGCAGTTATCCGGTGCAGTTGGCTGGCGAAGTGCGCAGTGATGATTTGATCTGGCAGTTGGATGAAGACGACAACGGTCTGACTGGGCAAGCATTCCGACATGATGTATTCGTTGGTTTTGTCACCAGCGGGCAACATATCACGCGTAGTATGGCATTGATAAAGCAGTTGGCTGAAAATTAGCCTAAGCTATGAGTTAGGTTTTCGATTCAGTTACATTTGAGTTCTGATGCTTTTTATTTCCGTTAGGGTAAGGGGCGCACATGACAGACTGGGTAAATGGAAGAGTACATGAGGTCATTCGCTGGAATGACCGGCTCTGTTCGATCAAAGTAAAAGCCGATTTAGCCCCGTATGTGGCGGGGCAATTTGGCAAATTGTCATTGATCATCGATGGCGAACGGGTAGGCCGCGCCTATTCGTTTGTAAACCCACCGAAAGCGGAATGTCATGAGTTTTATCTGATCAAAATTCCGGAAGGCCGGTTATCACCACACCTCTTTAATTTACAGCCGGGTGATGAACTGCAAATTTCGCATGACGCCAGCGGGTTTATGACGTTAGCTGAAGTGCCTGAGGGGCGTGATCTTTGGATGATGGCCACCGGTACGGCCATTGGGCCATTTCTGGCCATTATTTCCGAGCAACAGGTGTTTCAGCGCTTTCAGAATATCGTGTTAGTGCATGGTGTACGTGAGCGCGAAGATCTGACCTATCAATCACTAATTCAATCGTTTAAGACACAATGGTTACAACGTTTTCGCTATATTCCGATTGTAAGCCGTGAAGAGTGCCCGGATATTCTGCAAGGCCGCATTCCGGCATTACTGGACAATGGTTTGTTAGAAGCGTCGGCAGGTTTGGTTATTTCCCCAACTTGTACGCAAACCATGTTATGCGGTAATCCGGCGATGGTGAAAGATACTTTTCATGCCTTAGAGCAAAAAGGGCTGAAAAAAAATCTCCGGCGGGAACCGGGGCACATCACCATGGAAAATTACTGGTAAGCAATCAAGCCAGTTTTTTAGTGGGAACGGGAATGGCATCAACGTCGATCTGCAATATCGCAATGATCTGATCGGCGTTGTTCACCAGATCGGACAAGGTAAACTCATCCATCGCCGTCAGAAAAGCTTCCATTCCCACTTTTAAGGCATGCGTCAGCCGACAAACCGGTACTAATTTGCAGCCGGGCGAGCCGCAATCTACGCCATCCAGATTGTTTTCTAAATCACGGATCACCTGACCGATGCGAATATCTTGCGGTAAACGGGCCAGCGTGATGCCACCATTTTTTCCGCGCACCGAACTGAGATAACCCAGACTGACCAACTGCA
>JAQUHG010000192.1 GCA_028683735.1 Tolumonas sp.
TCTCTACTTCAGAGAGCTTAAAAACATCATTTATAATATTGCTTGTGCCGACTTGAGTTGTGTTTCCAACTTTTTGCAACTCGGTAAACAGAAGATGGATAATCATCCCATGGATCAGCCAAAGTGCGACCTCTTGCTGCTCTAAATTTTATCGGATAACCACGATTCTCAATTTTGTGCAGGAAGTAGTAGCTCTTTTCCTGCTTTGTTGAAAAGTGTTTGTGATAGTGACTTCGAACACTGGGATAGATTTCCCGAACGTTAGTTGTTGTTCGAAATATCATCATCTTGGTTAGCGAGTGACGATATTGAGACTTTAATTTCTTCATTTACCCTCCAGGTTTACATTACCTAGAGGGGATCCTCTTCAACGTAGTTCATCTCATTCCTTTTGTTAAAAATATTCACATCAAATCTAGTATAAAAATATCAGATTCTTATCCATAGGGATAACTGGGTCTCCAGTAAATATCCTGAACGTTCCCCCGCAAGTAAGTTTCCCCTTTGTTCTCAATACGTTAGTCAATGAATTTGTTTTTCTAGTAATAAAGTTGGGACTCCTGGATCCCGAGTTGAGCTGCAGCTTTAGCAAAACCAATTCGTTCAGCTAAAGCTAACGCATCATCTTTGTAACTTTGAAAATATTGAGTTCTGGTTTTTTTGGGTTCGGTTGTATTTTTGGTCATGCTCCACCTCTATGAGCTATTTTACTCGTTTAATGAGGTGTCCAGTAATGCTGGGCCAGATCACTGACTATTGAGTGCACAGGCAATATAGTGTTTTTCGCTTTTCCCTAGTTTTGGAATGCGTTTTTGTTGGTGACGCCGCATCCAATCCGCATCAAGTTTAGGGTTCAGGGCGATATCAGCTTTAGCCAATAACTGCCCAACCTCCGAATTGCAGGCACAAAAAAACCAGCTTGCGCTGGTTTATTGTTGTATCTAAAGAATGGTGCGGAAGGAGAGACTCGAACTCTCACACCTTGCGGCGCCAGAACCTAAATCTGGTGCGTCTACCAATTTCGCCACTTCCGCGCTGTATTCTTTAAATGGGGTGGCTAATGGGGCTCGAACCCACGACAACCGGAATCACAATCCGGGGCTCTACCAACTGAGCTATAGCCACCATCGAACTGTGTTGCCTTACCACTTAAAGCGAACAACTCATCGTTGGTACGCCCTACAGGAATCGAACCTGTGACCCACGGCTTAGAAGGCCGTTGCTCTATCCGACTGAGCTAAGGGCGCACTGGAAGAAATGGTCGGTGATAAAGGATTCGAACCTTTGACCCTCTGGTCCCAAACCAGATGCGCTACCGGGCTGCGCTAATCACCGACTGTTGTTCTGTTGTAGGCGTCCGACAACGGAGGCGGATATTATAGATTCCCCCTTTGATCGTCAAACTCTTTTTAATGAAAAAGAGTTGAGTGTTCAGATATTAAACGACTAAGGTAAGCGGTTGTTTATGCACTAACCTTATTGTAAAAAAAATGCGACAATATGCCCTAGCAAAGCAAGGTGAGTGGAAGGTATGTCTGCAAAAATCATTGATGGAAAAGCGATTGCCCTGTCTGTGCGTCAGCGTGTAGCTGCCCGCGTCGCGGAACGAAAGGCAAATGGTTTACGAGCGCCCGGTTTATCGGTTGTATTAGTGGGCGAAGATGCTGCGTCACAGGTTTATGTCGGCAGTAAACGCCGTGCGTGTGAAGAAGTGGGCTTTATTTCCAGATCTTACGATCTCCCAGCAACGACCACGCAAGATGAACTTCTTGCACTGATCGATACATTAAATGCGGATCCTGCGGTAGATGGTATCTTGGTTCAGCTACCACTTCCGGCACACCTCGATTCAACGCAAGTGATCGAGCGTATTGTTCCCGATAAAGATGTTGATGGATTCCATCCTTACAATGTCGGCCGTTTAGCCCAGCGAATCCCTGCCCTGCGCCCTTGCACTCCAAAAGGTATGATCACCCTGCTTGAAAGCACCGGGGTCGAATTAAAAGGCATGCATGCAGTGATTGTAGGCGCGTCAAATATTGTCGGTCGCCCAATGACGCTGGAGCTGTTACTGGCTGGTTGCACAACGACGACTTGTCATCGTTTTACCAAAGGCTTAGAACAATTGGTACGTCAGGCGGATATCTTGGCGGTTGCGGTAGGTAAATCAGAATTCATTCCTGGTGAATGGATCAAACCTGGTGCGATCGTATTAGATGTCGGTATCAATCGTTTATCTAACGGTACACTTGTCGGCGATGTGGAATATGCAACAGCGGCAGAGCGCGCCAGCTTTATCACACCCGTTCCGGGTGGCGTTGGCCCCATGACAGTTGCCACACTTATTGAAAACACACTGCAAGCTTGTGAGCAATACCACAGCTAAGTTGTGTAGATAACATGATATAGAGGGCTGAACTGTTTCAGCCCTTTTTTATTTACTGCGGGTTATTTACTGACGGGAAAGTTATTTCAACGATGAGACCATGTGGTTCATGATGGTTTTCAATACGCAGTGTGGCCTGATGCAAAGCGCAGACTCTGGCCACAATATTTAACCCGAGCCCTACCCCATTGCCTCGTTGATCAAAGCGTTGGAATGCATTGGTTAATGAAATAATTGCCGTTTCATCAACACCAGTACCAATATCTTGAATACGCAACTGCGGGCAGCCGTTTATCTCTGATAAATGTATGGTCACCGCCGAGCCACTATCCGCATATCGGTGACTATTCTCGACTAGATTCCTTATCAGCATACGCAATAAAGTCTTATCGCCGATAACCAGCATTGAATCAGGAAGATGCAAAATTATAGTTTGCATACGAGGCCGCAATAACTCGGTAAGTTCATGTTGAACAGGTAAGATAACTTCTTGAACCAAATCAACCTGCGTTTGCAACCCCATAACTATTTGTTGCTCTAAACGCGCCATAGTCAGCAATTGTTCGATGGTATGTTGCATACCATCAAGACGCGCAATAAGCGGATCAATTTCAGCCGGATGCTGTAATGCTAATAACTCGAGGTTTAACCGTATTCCGGCTATTGGCGTTCTGAGTTCATGTGATACATCAGCGGTAAATTGACGCTCTCGTTGAAAAGCTTGCTGAAGTTTCTGCATTAAACCATTTAGTGCGCCAGTGATGGCTTCCACTTCGGTACTACGTCCCCCCACATCAAAGGGTTGCCATTGTTCCACACTGCGTTCTTGTAATTGATCCGTTAATTTTTTTAATGGCGCGACGATCCAATTAATCATGAACCACGCAACCCCTAAACTGAGTAAAAACTCGATGGCTGTTGGTACCAACAACGCATTCAACATCTCTCTGTTTGTACCATGTAGCAGATGTAATGTTGATTCAGGTTGACCCAGACGACGTAATGTACGTTCTAATAATTCCCGATCTTCGTGCAGTAACCAAGCAATGGTGATGGTTTGGGTAATGAAAATGATAGTACCCAAACTAATTAATAACCGCCGGGATAAACTACTCTTCTTGTTGTTCAAGTCGATAGCCCTCACCCCGAATAGTTTTAATCGTGCCAGCACCAATTTTGCGCCGCAGATGATGGATATAAACTTCCAGCGTGTTGGAACCAATATCATCATGCCAATCGTAAAGGTCTTGCTGTAAGCGATCGCGTTGTACCGTTTTGCCCGGATGTAACATCAAGCGTCGCAGAATGGCATATTCCATTCGTGTGAGCGTCAATTCTTGTTCGTTTAGCCACACCTGATGATGTGTCATATCTAGTTTCAATGAACCGAACAGCAGTGAATTTTCTGTTTTCTCAAAACGACGCCGCATTAATGCTCGTACCCGCGCCAGCAATTCAGCCAAAGCAAATGGTTTGATCAGGTAATCATCCGCACCTTGATCCAAACCTTTTACTCGCTCATCTAACGAATCACGAGCAGTTAAGATTAAGACCGGCAACTTACAGCCTTGCTGCCGCCATTGTTTTAACAGCGTTAATCCATCACCGTCCGGCAGCCCAAGATCGAGGATAATCAACTCATAATCATCCAATGTATGTTGTTGCGCTGTTTTTATACTGGTTGCTACATCACAACAATATTGCTGTTGTTCCAGCGCTTTTTGTAACCCGCCCAGCAACAATGCATCATCTTCTATCAATAAAATCTTCATTTTATATACACCATAGCCAACTAACTATTTGTAAATAGGCGATTATTTGCTATTACTGATAATATCAACTATATCCCTTATGGGATGTGTTATGTCTTTTTGTAAAATATATTTTCCGGAGAACACCAAATTGAAATTATCCTGGCTGCTCCCCGCATATACATTCATCGCGCTGGCTAATGCGGCGCCAATGCCATTAACTTTTCTGAGTGAACAAAACCCACCAGTGAATTATGAAGATGATCGGCAAAAAGCCGCTGGTTTTTCGGTTGAGTTACTTAAATTAATTTGGCAGCAGCTGGATGAACCACAACAACCCATCAAATTTTTACCTTGGGCGCGCGCTTATTATATTGCGCAAACTGAACCAGGCAGTGTGTTGTTTGCCACCTCACGCACGGCAGATCGTGAAAATATGTTTAAATGGGTTTGCCCGATCAGTACGGCTGGTGTTGCACTCTTTCGACGAAAAAAAGACAATTTCGATCTAACCTCAACGTCTGCCATTAATGATCTGACTATTGGCGTTATCCGCTCGGACATTGCTGAAGATGTTGTGATTGCAAAAACCTACAATAAAAGTCGGTTAGTCAAAGCCCGAAATACCGAGCAACTGATTCGGCTGTTACAGTCAGGAAAAATTGACATGATTGCGGCTTATGAACCCGTCGTTTATGCCACCATACAACAAATGGGTTTAAGCCCTGTCGATTACCCTAAAGAATTAGTTTTGCAACGAATGACCGATTGTTTTGCATTTAATCGTACCACCAGCGATAACGTGATCAACAATTACCAAAAAGCCTTAGCTAAAGTCCACGAAAGTGCGGAATACCGCAAGCTAGTCAATCAATACCATATGCTGGATTTTAAATAAAAAAGGCCGGCCTGTTTGCTTCGGCCAGCCTTTTTACCAAGTGTTGAAAATAAATTAGCTCTTACGACGCCAAGTAGTGCCCTGCGCACCATCTTCCAACACAATGCCCATCTCGGTTAATTTATTCCGTGCTTCATCGGCTAACGCCCAGTTTTTACTGGTGCGCGCGTCATTGCGGGTTTTGATCAACAGTTCAATTTCCGCAACATCATCCGCGACAGCGGCAGCACTGGATTGCAGGAATTGCTCCGGTTGTTGTTGCAGCAGACCTAACACACCGCCAAGACGACGCAAGCAAGCCGCTAAAGCTGATGCATCAGCAGCGGATTCCTGTTTGGTGCGGTTCAGATCGCGCGCTAAATCAAACAACACGGAGTACGCTTCCGGTGTATTGAAGTCATCATCCATCGCGGCTTTGAAACGCTCATCAAACGGTGCTGAAAGTGCTGCTTGCTCCTGACCTTCTTCGACACCACGCAGTGCCGTGTATAAGCGTTCCAGCGACGCGCGTGCTTGCTGCAGGTTGAGATCAGAGTAATTCAACGGACTGCGGTAATGACCAGACATCAAAAAGTAACGCACGGTTTCGGCATCATAAACTTTCAGCACATCACGGATAGTGAAAAAATTGCCCAGTGATTTGGACATTTTCTCTTCATCGACCATCACCATACCGGAATGCATCCAGGTATTTACATACGGAGTGTGATGCGCACAGCAGCTCTGTGCGATTTCATTTTCATGATGCGGGAATTGCAGATCGGAACCGCCGCCATGAATATCAAAATGATGCCCCAGATGTTTGGAGTTCATCGCGGAACATTCGATGTGCCAACCAGGTCGACCTGCACCCCACGGAGAATCCCACATTGGTTCACCCGGTTTCGACATTTTCCACAACACAAAATCCATCGGATTGCGTTTGCTTTCTTCGACATTGACACGCGCACCGGCCTGCAGTTGCTCGATGTCCTGCCCCGACAAACGGCCATATTCAGGGAAACTATCGATGGAAAACAGCACATCACCGTTATCAGAAACATACGCATAATTCTGCTCAAGCAGTGAGTTCACCAACGCAATAATTTCACCGATATGCTGAGTGGCACGTGGTTCGATATCCGGGCGCTGTAATTTCAGTGCATCGAAATCAGCGTGCATTTCGGCAATCAGGCGTTCGGTTAATGTATCGCAGCTTTCGGCATTTTCGGCGGCTCGCTTGATAATTTTGTCATCAACATCGGTAATATTGCGCACAAAGGTCACGTCATATCCGAGGTAACGTAAATAACGCACGACCACATCGAAAGCTACAAAAGTACGGCCATGACCGATATGACATAAATCGTAGATAGTGACACCACAGACATACATGCCCACTTTACCGGGCTGGATTGGCTTAAATTCGTCTTTCTGGCGAGTCAGGGTGTTGTATATCTTCAGCATAA
>JAQUHG010000015.1 GCA_028683735.1 Tolumonas sp.
AACGCGATTACCTGCGCTGACGTAGTAACAACGAATAACAAAAAGGGCCGGAATTATCTTCGGCCCTTTTTGTTATTACAGATGTTATTATTACAGATGCGTTTTTCTGCCTGCGGAAATTATTTGACGCTGCTGCGGATGATCCCTTCCAGGAATTTACCGAAGTTATCCCCATGATGTTCCAGCAGTTTCGGGAACATGGAGATTGGCGTCATACCGGGGAAGGTATTGATTTCATTCAACAGAATTTCGTTATCTTCGGTCAGGAAGAAATCGATGCGCGACAGGTCTTTCAGACCGAGCTGACTAAACGCTTTCAGCGCATATTCACGGATGGTGGCAACTTGTTCTTCGCTCAGGTTCGGCGCTTCCAGATAGGTAGTGGAATGGCTGCCGGCGCTGTATTTCTCTTCATAGCTGTAGAAGCTGTCACTTGGTGTGGCAATTTCACCGGGACGAGTCGCTACCAGTTGATCGTTATACCGATACACCGCCACTTCCAGTTCGCGTGGACGCACGGCTTTTTCGACCAGCACCTGATCGGAATAACCAAATGCCGCATTCACTGCTTCGGACAGAGCTGCTGCATCAGTCACTTTATAACAACCTACTGACGAACCCTGACTGGCGGCTTTCACGAACACCGCACCCCAGTTACGGAAAGCGGTGTGTGCTTGTGCGTGCGCCGCTTCGTTGTTGGTTGAGAGGAACAGGAATGGGGTATTCGGAATATCCAGTGCCGACAACCACAGCTTGGTGCTGACCTTGTTGAAGCACAATTTGCTGCCTTCCGAACCACAGCCAAGATAAGGCAGGCCGATCAGCTCCAGCATCGATTGGATATCACCGGTTTCGCCGGGGAAACCGTGAATACAAGGCACCACAAAATCAACCGGCTGTGCGGTATTGTCAAAATGCAGCTGACGATCCATGCCTAAATGACAAAAACGGCCATCGTTGGTTTGCCAATGGTCGGGGAACAGTTCAACACGGGTAACACTGATCTCGGCCAGTGATTTCAGCTGGCTTTCCAGAAAATTAGCACTCAGCAGAGAAATTTCGTGCTCACTGCCGCCGCCGCCGCACAGCAGCAGTACGTGAAGGTGTTTCATTGTGGTGTCCTATACTATGCGCGATGGCTGCGCTGTGACGAAGAGGGCGGCCAGCTCCGGCGGCCGCATGACCGCAGTCTAACAAGTCAGATCGGACAGGGCAAAGCCTTCGGGGCTATTTTGCCGAAATTGGGCGTCATCGACGTTGCGACGTTAAGTGCGAAAGGTATTACACTGAGCTTGTTTGCAGTAACGGCGAGGGAAATATGCGATTACCAGTGGGCGGTGGGTTATTACTGATCGGAATGGTGTTCTTCAGCGGCTGTGCCAAAGAGCCGGTTACGCCATTATTGCAGCCGCAAGGCGAATTCCGGTTGTTACCGCTGGAAACCACGCGGCGGCAGGTCGATGAGCTGTTGCAGGGCAACGTTGAAACACTGGTGCAAGTGCAGGCTAAACCGAATGAGGTTACTCCGCCCGTGTTGTTTGCGCTGGCTTACCAGCTTTATCAGCAACAACATTACCACGATGCCATGTTCTGGTTTTATACCGCACAGCTACGCGCGCGCAGTGATGCCAATAAATCGCTGGATGCCTCGACACAACAAGGTGTCACCAAACTCAGTGAGCAGTTTGGTGCAGACATTCCGACTTATGCATTGAGTCATCCAGCCGAGATGGAAACAGCCATGAAACAGGTGTTGAGTTGGGATAAAACGGCGCAGCGCCGTTACAACCCACGCTGGGTGGCGTTACATGGTAATGAAGTGCAAAGCGCACAGGAATATGCCTTTATGCCGATGGATCGCTGGCCACAGATCGACCAGCTGACACATCGTGAGTTTGCCCGCGGTTTTGCCAAGTTGATGGTGTCGTTGCACAATCCGTCAGGTTTTTCGTTGTCCAACCAGCCAGATCCCGGTTAAGACCACAGTCACACCCGCCCATTGCAGCGGGCTTAAATGCTCATCCAGAATGCCAATGCTCATAAAAATAGTCAGGATCGGACCGACACTGCCGATCAGTGCGGTTTTTCCTGCACCGATACGTGCCATAGCGGCGGAGAGGGCATACAGCGGTAACACGGTGGCAACCAGTGCCATGATCAGGCCATAACCCCAGACTGCGAGCGGCTGGTGGGTCAGAATGCCAAGTGGTCGGGTTAGCATGTAGTGGATAACCATGGCGATGGCTGAAACCGTCAGGGCTAGTTCGGCAAAACGCATCGAACCAATCCGCTTGATGACCGGTGGACACCAAGTGAGATAAAACGCATAACTGACGGTGCTGGCAACAATAAAAAACATGCCCAGCAGGTCGAGTCGAGCACTGGCGAAATCAGGCGTGAGCACGATGACCATGCCGCAATAAGTGAGTGCCATTGCCGACCACATCCGACGACTGATACTGGTTTTCATCAACCAGGCCGATAACAGTACCGTCAGGGTTGGATATAAGCACAATATCAGACGTTCAATGCTGGCACTGACGGTTTCCAGCCCTAGAAAATCAAGCAAACTGGCCAGATAATAACCCAGTAATCCCAGCACAATAATCATGCCCCGATCAGACCATGAGATCCGGGCTGTGGGCGCTTTTCTGAACAAGCGCATGATGGCGATAATTGGTAATACCAGCAATAAGCGAATGGTTACCAGTGTGGTGCCATCGACGCCATAACGGTAGGCAAGTTTGACGAAAATCGCTTTGCAGGCAAAACCGGTCGCAGCCAGAATCGCCAGCAGCAAGCCCGTCATGTAGTTTGACAGTTTCATCGTTGGGCTTCCGGAATGAGGGTCAGCAGATCGCGAATATCTTGCAACATCAGGTGGGGCAAGGTGTGCAGGCTGCGCCAGTCTTGCCCTTGGTTATTGATCCAAGCGGCTTGATAACCGTTTCTTATCGCGCCGAATACATCAGTAGTCACATCATCACCGACATGCAGGATCTGCTGCGGCTGTAATTCCAGCCTGGCTGCCATCAAACGGAACAAGTCTGGGGCCGGCTTCATGCGTTGACCGTTACCAGCTTTGAGTACATGTTTAAAATGACCATCCAGCCCGATGCGTTCCAGCAGTACATTGCCATTGGTGATCACGACCAACGGGAAATGGCTGCTGAGTTTTTTCAACACCTCAATTGATTCCGGCGGTACGGCCACTTGCGAGCGGACTTCCAGAAATTCGGCAAAACAGCGTTGTGCCTCGATTTTTGCTGTCTCAGCGGGCATGCCACCGCGTTGCAAACCTACTTCCAACATGGCAATCCGGCAGCGGCTGACATCGTCTTTCAGTGACGGGTCGGCATGCTGTAATTCGTGTTTTAGCTGCAGCCACCAGGCCCGATCATACATGGCGCTGGCCAGATAGCGGTCGCGCATGTGTTCCACCATCCATTGTTCGGCGTGTTCAATCACCGGACGGTTGTCGTATAAGGTGTCATCAAGATCAAAGCTGATAGCTCGGATGTCCTGCAAACGACGAAAGAACTGCATGGTAGGCTCCGGAATAAAATTGTCAGTGTATATTAATTTCTTTCGTGGCTATCGACTTGTTTTACGGTGGGGGCGGTGTTGGCAGCGATGCCGCGTTCCGGGCCGATGATTTTGCAGAACCGCTGCACAATATTTTGTGCTTGCCGCACAATCGCTTCGCAGTGTTCCAGCCCCGAACCGGTACGCCACGAGGCCACTTGTGACAGCATCGATAGGGAAGAGGGCTGGGTATTGGCGATGTTTAAAATCACCAAGGAACCATTCGCCAATTGTTCGCGCACCAATGCCGGCGGGATCACACCAATACCAAAACCATCTTCAATCAGGCGGGTCATGGCGGCAAACGAGTTTACGCAGCTAATGCGGGGCGACGTTATGCCGTTTAGGTGCAACAAGCTCAGAATATCTTGGTGCGGACGCGAGTTGGCGACAAAAGTGATCAGCCGTTCACTGGCCAGTTCCTGCAATGACGCGAAGGGCCGGTTATAAGGGGAGTTGGCGGCGACAATCCAGCGCATCGGGTATTTCGCCAGTTCCAGATTGCGGATCGATTCCAGACGTACTAAGTCCGCCTGAAAGGCGATATCCAGATACCCCTTTTGCAATTGATTCGACAGACCGCGCGCACTGTCGACCGCGATTTCGACTTCCAGATGCGGGTAATTGACGGTGATCCAGGATAACAGTTCGATAAACCAGGTTTGTACCACCGAATCGATGGCACCGATACGGACTTTGCCTTCATAACCACTGGCTTGCCCGAGCGACATGCGCAGAGCATGCGCCCGCCCGACGATCTGTTCGGCATATTCCAGCACCTTGTCACCATCCGGCGTCAGACGTACACCTTTATTGTCGCGCACGAACAATTTCACGCCTAACTCTTCTTCCAGTGCCGCAATGCGGTTGGAGATCGACGCCTGCGTGGTGAACAGTTTTTCCGCGGTTAAACGAAAACTATTTAACCGAGCAACCCACAAAAATGTTTCCAGAAAACGAACGTTCACATTAACCCCTTGAAACGCAGATGCATATGCGGCCTGCCTTGAGCAGGTACTGGAATCTGTTCTGCATAATCTGCGCCAAATTTAGTGAAAAGTTTTTCTTATCACAGGCTATGAATATTAGTCGTTAGACAGTTATGACCCTTGCTACTGATAATTATAAAAAACCTCGTCAATCGCTCGATTAACAGAGTTTTTAACCATGAAAGTGTCGTTTCATGGCTCGGGCTATGTATTCCCGCTAAATCCAGAGAACAAAAATGAGTAGTGACAGTAGCAGTGGCGCATACTATAAAGATCCAGTGGTTATTCAACAACCCGTGATCCTGCAGCAAAAAGAATTAAGTCGCAGCGAGAAATGGGTACCGGTAATTTACTCTTGTTTGCTGATCGCCGTTGGTCAGACCGGAATGAGTTTATTACTGCCGGCTTTGCCAGAAATGCATCAAGATCTGGGTATTTCTTCGCAGATGACTCAATGGTTGGTGTCGGCTTATCTGCTTGGTTTTGGCCCATCCCAACTGTTCTATGGTCCGTTATCCGATATTTATGGCCGTCGTCCGGTGCTGTTATCCGGCCTGATGGTGGCGGTATTTGGCATTTTGTTGTGTCTGTTTGCACATCACAGTGCATCGCTGATTATTTTAGGGCGTGTGTTGCAGGGGATTGGAGCCGGTTGTGCGTCGGTCATTGCCCGCGTCTCACTGCGTGACCGTTATGAAGGCTCGCATTTACGTCAAGCGATGGCTTATTTCGGCATTGTGATGGCGTTTGTGCCGACCATTACCCCATTAGCGGGCGGTTTTCTGACGACCCATTTTGGCTGGGTCAGTATTTTCTTCACCATGGCGGGTTATTTAGGCTTGTTGTGGGTGCTGTTGTTCTATCGTTTTGAAGAAACGCATGATGCGGAATCTGCCGATGAACGGGCACATTTCACCGATTTTGTGCATCAATATGCTCAGTTGCTGAAAAGTAACCATTTCCGTTGTTACTCTGGGGTGGTGTGGATCCAGTATTCACTGAACGTGTTCTCTATCTCAGTGATGCCCTTCATCATGCAGATGCAGGTTGGCATGAGTGCCGATGTGTATGGTCGCTGGACGCTGTTGCCCGCGTTCTCTCTGGTTTTAGGCGGCATTCTGGCCAGTAAAACCCGTCACTATTTCTCGAAAGAAACCATCTTACAAGTCGCATCACTGCTGCAATTTGTGTCTGGTTTAAGCATGTTATTACTGCCGCATACCGCATTGTTAATGATGTTGGGTTTGTCACTGTTCGCTTTCGGCAATGGCATGGCTTTCCCGAATGCATTAGCCAGTTTGCTGGAACCTTACAAACGCACAGCTGGCACCGCGACAGCGCTGGCGGGAGCGGGACAAATGTTATCGGCTTCACTAGCCAGTGCTCTGCTGGTTGGTTTAGGCGTTACTTCGATTTTTGGTCTGGGCATGGTGTTGTTGCTGGGCAGTGCAGTGTTGTTGTATCTGACCCATCATGCACGCAACACCACACCGGCTTCGGATGACTGGCATTCGCATCCTCAGCAGCCAGCTCATCACTAAGCGCTCTATCACAGCGCTTCCATCACCGAGTTCCTTTGTAGAACGCTGAATAAGCGGACCTTTAGCGGCGAGAAGTCTCCTCTCGCCGCTCTTTTTTTCTGTAATTAAGCTCTTATTTTCTTCACTTAGCGCAAGATCAAAAAACCAAACCCAAATTACCTTTAGCATGAGTTTTTCTGAGTCTCAGTTTGTGTCATAAATTCAGATTGGTTGGAAACTATGCTACGTTGGCGATATGGGATAAGAGCCTTGGCGGTGCTGGTTTTTTTCATCGTCTCTTTTGTTGTTACCGCTAATGAACGTGATGTGCAAAGAGCTGTTGATCTGATGATGCGGTCGGCTCCGGATCTATATCCTGTTCAGATATGGCAAATAAAAGCAGGGACAAATCATCGACTTTCCTTAGAAAATAAGCCGCAGCCTATTTACTTGGATCGTTCTGATTCCGGTGCACATTTTCGTTTCCAGCTAGCGGCTACCCCGGTTGCGATCAGCGCTTTCTATCGACTGGTCGGTCAGGATAATGACTGGCAATCTTTATCAAATGGAATCACCACCCTGACTTATAACACTTTGCCGGCGGGGCATTATCGCCTCGAAGTCCGATTGTCCTTGTCCCCGCATGATTTTGGTGTTGTGTATTCTGTTGCTGATATATGGGTTGCGTCAGCCTGGGGGCGGACGTCGGGCTGGATATTCCTTGCATCACTGATTGTTGTTTTGTGTTGGTTGGCCAGTAGCCGCGGTATATTGCAATATAGACGCCGCGCCTTTGCCGATACAGATGTCGGACAAGAAAAGCAGGGGGCTGCTGCGCCTGCTTCGTCCCATTTCCTTATCCGTTTGGCAGAAGAATGCCGTACATCAATGATGCTGATGGCTGCTGACGACGAGTTGCAGCAGACAACTTATATCAGGCGTGGTTACGATCGGTTGCAAGGTCTTTTGCAGCAGTTGCACTATTATGCAACAAGCGAACAGGATATAAATCAACAGACTCCTATCATTTTACGCTCTTGGTTGTTACCCCGTTTGGAATGGTATTGCAATCAGGCTGAATCGGGTAAGTTGACATATCAAACGGTCATGATTCCCGATGCTGTAGTCACACTGGATAGTCAACTGCTGGATGAATGGTTAAATGCGCTGTTGAAAAAAGCGATTTTGGCGGCTCAGCCGAATGGCGATATCAGCATTCTGTGTATGTTAGAACACTCTCTTGGCTCGTTGGTTCTCCGTGTGATGTATTCCGGTGGTAACTCTTCCGGGATGGAATTAATTGATTTACAAGATGTAGCATTTGATTTGTTGCAGTGTCGATTGACCCAGTCTGGTGGTCATTACCATACTCTGAAAGATGATGAAGGTCGTGCTGGTTGGGAATTGAGTCTCCCTTCATCCTGGAATCTGCTGGAGGGTTCTTCACCTGAATGCCAACGGATTTCAGTTCCTATCTCTCCCGATGATGCCCCCCAACTGCTGATCGTCGAATCTGATCCAGATATGTTGCCTCTGTTGTTGGCATGGCTGGGCGGCCGATATCGCCTTCTGTTTTCTGCATCAGTGCATGGGGCATTCGAGCGGGTACAGGAAGAGATGATCGATTTAGTTCTTTGTACGGCACTTTGGTTACCAGACGGGGAGCCGGGTGAACTATTGTCCCGGTTGAAAGGATCTGCCGATACCAACCACATTCCTTTTATTCTTTGTTGCGCGTGTGGTAGCCCGGACTCAGAAGCTCGGGCCTGGGATGGGCTTGCGGATGACTATCTGGCTTTGCCTTTAGTTCCCAAAATGTTGTGCCTGCGTCTGCAGGCATTACTTGAAAATCGTCAGCGTGTCCGGGCATGGCTGAAAGAATATCTGATATTTGGAGAACCGAAAGATGTTGCTCAGTCTGATATTACAATACCACCCAAAGTAGAAGGGTTGGATCAACAGTTCAGTGACGAACTTTATGCTCAGGCTTGCCAGTTATTAAGTCAGGGTACTATATCGCTGGATACGCTTGCCATTCAGATGGGGCTAAGCAGCCGCACTCTGCAACGTAAACTACAGTCTTTGTTTGGCGTCAATTACAGCGATTATGTTCGTAAAATACAGATGCAGTTGGTCGTCAGTCAGTTGGAACAAGGTGGCAGTGTTAAAATGGCTGCGCGGATCGCAGGATTCCGAGATCAAGCGTATCTGACCCGTGTTTTTCGTCAGAGTTTTAATATGAGCCCGACAGAGTACCGGAAACGCTTTGCGCCATCTGAAAAACTAGCGCAGCCCGATAACGGAGATATTTTCATCTAACTGTTCTTGCATGGTGAAAATACGGTTACGACCCGCTGATTTGGCCTGATAAAGTGCATGGTCGGCCCGTTGCAACATTAGCCGTGGTGTGTCGTGTGGTAAGTAGTGTGTCAGGCCCATACTGAGCGTGATACCTAATTGTCTACTGGCTAGTGCCCGCAGTTGTTCAGCCCGTTCCTGCAATATGGCATGCGTCATTCCCGTTACCAGAATTAAAAATTCATCGCCTCCATAACGGCCAAACTGTTCATTGGGTTGCATCTGCTGCTGCAACAAACTGGCTAGTTGTTTAAGCATCAGATCTCCGACCTGATGGCCCTGCGTGTCATTAATTCGTTTAAAGCAGTCAATATCGAATAGTATCAAGCCGAAAGGTTCCTGCCCTGACGAGCACCATATTTTCTGCACTGCGAGCTCAAGTTTTAGCAGGATCATCCGTCGGTTCAATATGCCAGTTAAATCGTCGAATTCTGCCTGGTTTTGTAACTGGGTTAGTTGTTGCATGCGTTCTGTAACATCCCGAATCATGAGTACATAACCCAGTATTGTTGCGTCGTCACTACGAAGCAGCTGACACTGGATCTCATATTCGCGCTGGTGGTGATGAAGCCACTTGGTGCTGTTTCCATCAGACAAAGAGTCCTGCTGTAACAGCATTTGTAGCTGGGGTGGGCAATTCTCATTGCCATCCTGTATGACGGGAAATAGTTGGCGGGCCCGGATATTGTTATCGACTACACGCCATTGCGTGTCAAGCACAATGACGCCTTCATCAATGTTATCGAGAACCTGGGCTTGGGCAACCGGTAGCAGGTCTGCAAAGCGGTAGCGAAACAAACTATACGCATACATGGGGCCGGTAAGAAGAAAACCGAAAGCGCTCAGATCCAAGCCGTATGGTGCCCAGTTAAACAGATAGATCAGATAAAAAATCCACGGTGGAAGAGAACCCAGCAATATCAGGAATACCTGATGCTGGTGTTTTTTAGGGGCGGATTTCCAGCATTGATAAAAAAGGCAGGTACTAACCGTCATCGCAATATTGGCATAAACCATATGCACATAAAACCAGGGGCCAAACTCCAGCAGGCTGACTGACATACCGTCATGCTGTGTCAATTCTACTGATTTGAAGATTAAACCGTGATTCTCATTACCAAATTGAATGGCAAGCGTCGCTGAACTAATTGTCAATAAGAGAGCTGTTAGCCAAGGCGGTGCTTTGGTGTGGTAACGATAGGTATAAGCCATCAGGATGACCAGACCCGGTAGGTAAGCGCCACCCAGCATTTCGAGTGTAAGCCAAAAATGAGTCTGAGTCACAGTTTTACAAGCCAGTTCCATACCGTAGCCAAAGGTATAGATGGTTTCTCCCAGACATAGGTAAGAGTACCAAAACCCGACATGAGATGTGCGCTGCAGCAGACTGTAGAGGCACAAGCTGAGAGAGAGAACTGCTCCGGAAAACATGAACCAGCTATACATTGTAAAAGGCAGACTATCGAAAGGCGAGAGCATGGACGTTCCTTGTTACCGAGTCTTATTACTTATCGGGCTGTGGTCGTTTCATCATCCCAAAGAAATCCATTTCTGGCCTGATAGTGTGCGATTAATGCCAGTCAATATCTGATCGGATGACTACAGCTATTTCGCATTATTGTCGCATAGTTGCCTTAATCAAAATTTACCAATATTTGCATTCTCACGCCAATATTTTGCACTCTCACGCCAACATATTGTTTTTAAAGAATAAAAATAGCAGGGTGGACAAGAGGAATAATACCACCAGTTTGCTATCAACGTGCTGCTACCGCGCGATGACATAGCCATAATGAATAAGGATTTTTATGCGTTCTGGTTTTTATCGTCTGACCTTTTTGGCGGTTTCTGCCGCCCTTTCTTTTCCAATAACGTCTTTGGCAAGTGATTTAGCTAAACCCCGAATGCATGAAAAGCATGAATTTATGTCGTTCAGCTATTTTGGTTTAGGGGTCGATTCTATGACCTATAAAGAGAGCACCAATGCTTATGGCATGGGGATCAATACCAAGTCTACTGCGTCGGTGCCCGTTCAGCGTTCAGGCGCTTATACCGCCATCAATGATCAGTGGGGGTTTGGTATTTTCACGGTCAGTTCACTTTATGGTGAAGATAACCCTGAAAGCTGGAAAACAAAATCGTTTGGCACTGTTCAGACGAATGATGTTTCGCTGAAGCGAACGGATGTCACTATCACAGGTGTTCGTCAAATAGGCGGCGGGAATTATTTCTCAGGCGGGTTTAATTACAGCGATTTCTCTTTTGTTCGTAGTAACTACAAAAAAACAGGTACCTACGATGCATTGGTAACGAGTGTGGGGGCTGACCCGACCAAAGCTGAAAATCAACCACCGAGTGGTTCGACATCGGAAGAGTCTTCTTCGCTCAATTTGATGCTGGGTTATGGTTACGATAATTACTTTAAATTTGAAAATGAAGGGCTACGCACCTTCGCGAGCATTCAGGCCGGTGTGCCTTTATATCGACGGGTAACTAATACTACCGTTGATCCTGTTTTAACCGACTTTTTTGCTTCTGGTTATAAAGCGCAGCTAGCCGCCGGGCTGGGTTGGCAGTTCTCTGAAAAATTATCGGTCAATTACATTTCTGAATACAGCTACACCAAGCTAGGCGAAATGCAGTCAGGCAATGTCACGATGCCAGAAAGCACGCTGACCAATTGGAACAACAGTGTTATTGCCTATTGGAATTTTTAATTGGCAAAAAATGAGTTAGACAAAAATACAATTGGATATACCGGGAGAAACTTAATGAAATTTAGAAAATTAATATTAGCGTCTGCGATTTCGTCTGCATTATTGCTAGCCGGGTGTGGTGGTGCTGGTTCAGAGAGTGAAAGTGATTCAGGCACTGGCTCTAATTCAGGCACTGGCTCTAATCCAGGCTCAACCGCAGGTGCAACTTTCTCGTTAACGGGGGTGGTTGTTAAAGGTGTAGTTAAAAACGGCGTGGTGACCGCGTATGAACTCGTTAATGGTGCATGGGTAGCTCGTGGTTCAGCAACGACTAACGAGAAAGGGGAATATACACTTGCTATTCCCGCTGCTTCTTATAAAGGCGGTATCGTTAAGTTAACAATGACCTCTGTTGCTGATAGCACACAAATGAAATGCGAACTGTCTGCTTGTGGGTCTGCATCATTTGGTGAGTTTTATTCTGATAGCGTGACCTTAGAAACAATGGTTCCAGTTTCTATCTCTGGTACAGGTGTTGCGCTAAGTAACATACCGGTAACGCCTTATAGTAATTTAGTGGCTAAACGAGTAGAGGCTTTAGTTCAAGCTAACAGCACTGCAAGTCAGGCTGATGTTACGACTGTTGCATCCTCTATTCGTTCCGTGGTGGGTTTTGACCCGTTGACTACGAAAGCGATTGATATTACTGATGCCGCAGTTTTTAAAGCTGCATCAACTTATGAGCAAACTGCCGCAATCATGTCTGCTGCCATTGTTGATTTAGCCAAAACAAATAACACATCTGTTTCTGCTACAGTTGATGCGTTAGCAGCTGCTTATTCTGATGGCGTATTTGATGAATCAACCGATACATTGAAATTAAGTCAATTAATTACAGCATGGAGTAATGTGCAAGATGACGCTTCAGTGGCATCTGCAATTTCTACAGCTGGGGCCTCTGCAGCAGTATCGCTGATCAGTACGACGGCAGCAGAAGACACAGCTAAGTTATCGACAGGCAGCTATACACCAGAAGCCTCTGCTACTTTGGCATCATTTCTTAATGGCGTTTCTGAATTCTATGTGGCAGGGGGCGATGATGATTTGTGGGTTGAAGGCTGGCAGGCAAGTGGTTCAGGTAGTTATTCCCGCATAGCTAATTCAGATTTAAAAGTTACATCATTAACAACATACACACCGCACGGTAATAGTAATAACTACCATTTAATGGCTGATGGTAGCTGGACTCAGAGTGATGAGTCTACATTAACCTTAAAAACTGTGAATGCTGACGGTTCGGTAAATATTATCGCTCCGGATAGTACAAACTCAACGTTGAGTGGTAATTGTTATGATCTTAGCGGTAAAACAATATTAGCTGAAATGCAACAATTACAATTAGGCTCAACCACGGTTATCGATAGTTCAGCTAAATTTTCATCAGGTGCTTATGGGTGCTTAGCTTTTGATAATAGTGCCAGTACGGACTATTACATTCATGATACTAATGGTTTGAATGTTAACGGTAGTACACTGACAAGTACAGATGATTTATTAATTAGTGGCACACCATCTGCTACCAATCTTATTAAGCCTATTTATGTTGGTAATAACCAAATATTAACGCTATTGGGTGATTCATCTGCTAATTCAGGTATTGCCCAACTCTGGCATCGTGATTCATCAACCAATTCGTACGTCAAAGATTATGAATCAGCGACCGGTTGGTCATATCAGACAATCAATAATGCACCTATTCTGACTTTAAGCACTGATATTAGAGCTAAAGTTCAAGACAACGCTGATGATGGTTTATTTGGTTTTGCCGTATTTATGGGCAAAGTGCAGAGAGTTAATTTATATTCAAATTCAACCCAGAATGAATCTAATTATCTGATGAATAAAACCGCCTATGATGACATTTTGTCTGGCCACGCGTTAGATACCGACGGTGATGGTTATGCCGACACGGCTGATGCGGCACCGACTGACTCTGCGGTTCATTAATAAACTGCTTTGCGGGAGGGCTTCGCCCTCCTGTTTTTTACCGAAAAAATATTTAAATTAAAGGATTAAAAGAATGAATAAATCGCTGCTTTTTATTGCGCTGACTGCCGTGGCTGGTTCAGCATTTTCTGCACCATATACGTTTAACGCGCGCCAGGATGCAATGGGTGGTGCGGGTGTGACCAGTGCAAACTATTTAGCTGCCCCATTTTATAACCCGGCATTATTAGCCAATTATGGTGAGACCGATGATTTTGGTATTTTATTGCCAGTAGTCGGTGTTGAGGTTTTTGATAAAGGCGATTTAGTTAATAAAGCCAGTGATTTATCTGATGATTACGACAGTTATCAAAATTTATATCAAGACCTGTCGAATGGGAACAATGTTAATGCAGACTCTGCTAATCGATTTAATACCTTAAGTCAGAAAGTAAAAGGTGAGTTGACTGATTTACAAGGTGCGACTGGCTTTGCTAAAGCCGGTGCGGGTTTGGCGGTTGCGTTACCGTCTTCCGTTCTTTCATCTGCAGTATTTGTGAATGGCTATGCTGATGTTATGGCATTCTCAGATGTAGATATGAATGATATTCAAGATGTCACTGAAACTGTTAATGGTCAAACAATTATTGTTAGCATTCCTACCGATGAAAACAACCTGTCATCACAAGTCGTTGCATTGGGTGCATCTGTTACTGATTTTGGTTTAAGTTTGGCTCGCTCATTTGATTATAACGATATTAAATGGTCAGTAGGCGCCAGCCCAAAAATTCAACGCATCGATATGATTAATTATGTCGCTGCTGCGACGACTGATTTTGATAATTTTGATTCTGACCAATATACAGAAAATAAAACCACATTTAACCTAGATAGTGGCGTAACGGCGGAATGGAAAAATGGTTTGATGGCTGGCTTGGCTGTTAAAAACATGTTTAAACAAGAAATATCTAAACAGGTTAACGGTGTCAATGCGACCTATGAATTATCACCCGTGCCAACAGCCTCAGTCGCTTATAAAGCTCTTGGTATGTTTACTGTAACTGGTGATGTTGATTTATTAGCACAAAAACGTTTCTCGGCGCTAACAGGCACAAATAATACCTTTAATGCGGGTGATGATGATCTGCAAATGGCCAGTGTGGGTGCGGAATTTGATCTGTTCCATTGGGCGCAATTACGCGCGGGTTACCGTCATGATTTAAAAGGCACGCAAAGTGATGCCCTGACAGCAGGTTTTGGTTTATCACCGTTCGACACATTCCATTTCGATGTTGCGGGTATTTATGCTGGCAATAAAGAATTTGGTGCTGTTTTACAAACGGCATTGACGTTCTGATTTTAAATAAAGAGGTCGTATTTTACGGCCTCTTTTAAGCTGTTTCATTAGTTAAACAAACATCAAAGCAACAAAACATGGATTTTGTATTTAAGGAATAATCATGACGTATTTAAAATTTATGCGTTACAGTTCATTAATCTATTTATTCTGTTTTGTTGTGGCAGGATGTGGTGGTGGCTCTGAATCTTCCAGTGACTCGTCTAATTCGGGTAGCAGCGATAACAGCACGATAATTTCTGGTTTGGCACTATCTGGTGGCGCATTGAGCGAAGCTGATATAACGCTCTCTCAGTTATCTGAATCAGGACCTTCGGATATTGGTAATAAAATAAAAACAGGGGAGGATGGTACATTCTTGCTGCCAGCCTCGGCAGTTAATAAAAATAACTGGTATAAATTAACTGTTTCCGGTGGCTATGATTCTGACATGGATAGTGACGGAGTTGTTGATACAGGAAAAAATAGTAATTCAGCCAATCTGAGCTTAATAGCCAAAGGCGAGTGGTTACTTGAAAATAAAAGTTCTGTGGTTATTTCGCCTATCTCTGATCTGATAGCTCAAGGTGTTGGTGAAAAATCAGCACTGAGTGTAAATAAATCGGATGAATTGATATCTCGTATTAATTCTTTAACCAATACATATCTTAATGACCAAAATTCTGATGGTCGAATTGATTTTACGGACTTAATTAATTTTGATCCGCTAAAAAATGTAGAACAACTAAAGATTGATTATGGCAAAGTGATTAGCAAATATCTTCCGGTAGCACGCACAGATTCTGATTTAGTTGCTCGTGAGCAAGCAGCATTGAGTGTGTTGCCACCAGAAATCGCTGTTAAAGAAGGTGTCTATTTGACTGCGCCTTCAGCGGTTACCGCAGAAATACATAATCTTACTGCAGGTAAAGTTGCATGGAACATATCATCAGGTCAACCCAATGGCAGCACTATTACTGATGCCGGGTCATATTCAATCACTGCAAAAATCTACAGTCTGACTCAGCCGGATAAACTTATAACTCAAGTATTAAAAACGGTGGTCTTAACTACTCCAGCCACGGTGCAGACTGCTGAAGTTGTTGCAGGTAATGACACTTTGCTTGTGGTGCCCCTTCCGGAGTCGCCCGATATTCAGCATAATTTGGCAGGCGCTTCAGTAACCATCCCTGATGGAGCAATTTCTGCCGGAACTCAAATAACATTATCTGCTGCACCCGGAAGTTTTATTCCAACAAGTAATTATGAATCTGTTGGTGATGTACTAATTTTAGGCCCTAATGGTGCTCAGTTTAGTCAGCCGGTTTCAGTAGAATTACCTTACGATACTTCTGTTTCAGATCCCTCTAATTTATTAGTCGCCAGATATAGTGCAGATGGTACGCTAGACTATATTGTGCCTAATTATATTGATGAGCAACGCCATATAGTTGGTTTTACCACCGAACATTTTACATCTTTTCAGTTAAAAAAAGGGCATCTATTTAAAACAGCATCAGAAAAGACGTTATCTGAAATAAAAGCTACCTTTCCATCACTTTCATATAATGATGAAATCTGGTCGACACTGTTAAATTACAAGCCAGTTAGTAATGAAAAATCACCAACAATTTATGATGCCTATCAAACATGGCAATCATTGGAAAAACTAAGATCTACATTGAATACACCGACCACTCCATATCTGGCTACTTATCGAGAATTTTATGATGAGGATGGACAACAGTACACATCAGCATTCAGTGTTATAAAACAAGTAGTAGATTTTCCGAGTACAGTTTCCGGTTATTATGGTGATGTTGTCAGTGGATATGATTTGGTCAGAAAAAACTGGGGTAAAATAATTTTTGATTATGCTTCTGGTATTGTTGATGACCTTAATTTCACCGATTGGTATATAGGTGAGTTGCTAGATCGTGCAAATTCAATATTAAGTAATTATGATGACATTGTCATTGACGCACAGATTAAGCAATATTTTATGTTGCGTGATAATGGATATGATTTCAATAGTATTAGAAGGGGTCTTTTACAAAGTAAGAAAACTAAAGAAATTATTTCTATTGATGGTGTCGATGGTGCTTATGCATCATCAGGCTGGTTCTCTGTTAATGGAATAAAACCAGTAGGGACGGCATATGACGATAATATTTGGAATAAAATAGAGTTTTTATATCAACACTTGCATTCGTCTTCTAATGCAACAGTAAATGATATAGCCGACTTAATTAAGTCAGCTAAAGCAGAGTTAGATAATCAAAAAAATCCCTACGCTGAAATAGAATTTGGCTGGGCTGCGAACGATGCTCATTTGGAAGATCCTCGTTATTTGAATAATAATCGTTATCAGGTTTGCAGTGGAACAACGCTCGATTTTCAAGTTAAAGTTTTACCATATGGAAAAGCATTGCAAAATCCAGTCTTATCTGTACGAGACCAAAACAATAAAACTGCAACATATTCTGATTGTGAAGCAGATTCAGATAGCAATGCATGGACTTGTCAAATCAAAAGAGAATACAGTGCTGGTTTTATGAAACCGGAAGAACGAGAATATTCAATAAGTGTTCAAGGAGTAAAAACCTCTGATGCGAGTTATAGAGTTTTAATTAAACCAACAAAGCAGCAAACAGTGACGGGTCTCAAAACTGGAACGTTATATACAGAAGGCGATTTCTATCAACTATCATACAGCGCAATATTTGCTAACAGTGCTAACCTTGATTCAGTCATCGAATTATATAGCTCCGATGGAAAAGCAATTAAAACCGATTCTGGAATCATTTATCTTCCGAAAGAGAGCTTAGGTAATGCTATATATAATAATGTCAGGTTTGTCATTACACCTAAAGCTGATCTTAAAACGTGTCAGAATGCCGGAGCGTATCAGGGATCTATTAATCTGAATTCAGTGATTCAGACTAAGTTGAATGATCTGAATAAAGAAGTTGCGCTTCAATTTGATCATGCAAATTGGAGTGACCGGTTACCTGTTATTAGTGGTCAGGTCACGGTCAGTAAAGGAGATAAAGTCACATTTTTAGCGGCTATTCCAGCGGCAGCTGATCTCGTAATGTATGACATTGATGGCGACGGCAAGATGTCGCAAAATTTCGATGGCACTTTGGCCCATGGTCTGGCAGGCCGTTACTTTACCCATACGTTTAATACTAACGGCACATTTCATCCGCAGGTAATTTATAGAATTACAGGCGTTCTTCACAGAGCAAGTGGGCCCCAAGTTACTGTGGTTGACGATAGGAATAATCCACCAGTTGAGGCCAATACTCCGCCCGTTGCCAAGGCCGGAAGTGATGTTTCGATCACGGATGGCGACATTGCTGTATTAAATGGTAGCTCATCAACAGATTCCGATGGTTTTGTTGCCAGCTATCGGTGGTTCATCAATGGCAAATTAGTTTCCGATAGCAGTAAACCTCAGCTGAAAGGGTTAGCTGTTGGCAGCTATGATGTGGTGCTGAAAGTAACTGATAATCGTGGATTGTCAGCTACTGACACCGTTCGGGTTACTGTTCAGCCTGCACCGGCTAGGTTAGATGTTTCGGTTGCTTTACTTGATTTTGGTTCTTTTAATTATGCTGTCGGTGATGTGAAAATACCGTCTAAGCAAGTCACCATTACCAATGGCGGCGGATTACCGCTGACAAATGTCAAACTAAAAATCACTACCGGAACTAATGTATTCAGTGTGTCGGAAGTAGGGCCGTTTACGCTTGATGCTGCGGCTAGCAAGGGAGTTACGATTAGTGCTGCATCAATCGGCATTGGTGACTTTACCGGCACACTTCAGGTCACTGCTGATGGCGGCTTCAGTAAAAACATATCCCTAAAAGCAGCTGTTATTGCGAACAACTTAGTGCACCGAGTCATACCCTCTGCATCGGCTTTGTTGGTCAATGACGCATTGACGTTGCGCATCGAGATGACAAACGGTAATCCGGAATATGCTATCACCGTCAACTGGGGCGATGGTCAGACAGGCAGTTATAGCACGACCAGCGATGTGATGAGTGCGAGCCATACCTACACTAAAGCGGTTAAGGGAACGATACAGGTTTCTATTAACGATTTTGCCGGTAAAACTGGGCTGACGACATTGCCGATTACTGTCACTGATACCGTTTCTTTAACCAGCCAATGGTATGCACAAGCACACCATATTGTAACCGATGAAACCGCGACGGATGTGCCTATTCAGATCTCTGAACAGACACTAAGCGGTAATCTGGTGCAGCGTTATACGACAAACTGGGCGCCAGCTTATGGCGGTAATAATGAATATTTCATTAAGTATCGCCTGCCTGTGCCGGCCGGATTAATCAAACTGGATCGAAAAATGCGAATGACCGTGGTGATGTCGGCATCGTCAATTGCCGCATTTGATCGGGAACTCGCTTTTGTCACCGATCAGGCGGAGATGCTGGCTTCGTGGCGGGGTGAAACCGAACCTGCTTTACCCGGTTATCTGCAATACAAACCTGTTGACGGTGGTGCGGCTCAGGTTACGGAAAGCGTTGCGTTAAATGACGACCCGCAGACAACCACTTATCAAAGCTATGCCGTTGAATTAAATAATCAGCAATTTGATGCGCAAAGTTACAAAAATAATAGTTATAGCTCATTAGCCAATCTCGCCATTAATGGGGGAACGAAATTAAATGAGCTGAATATTACGTTTAAAGGTAACGGTGCTATTTCACTGGTTAAGTTTGAATATGATGCAAACAATAACGGTGTTTATGACGATGGCGCGATATTTGCGAACACCGCCGATAAAACAGTGGATTGGTCTGTTTATAGCGGGGTAACACCACCTGTGACGACCGTTGTCGGGCATCTGAATGACACTGGCATCACGAGCTGTGCTGATGATGTTAATAATAATTTACCGTGCCCGGTCGCCGGTTTTCCGGGGCAGGATGCAGAGTCAGGGCGTGATGCGACTGCGAATGATGATAGTGACGGTCATGCCGGTTTCAGCTTTACCAAACTCGATGGCAACGGTCAGCCTCTGGCGGCCTCAGCGACAGAGTGGAGCTGCGTGAAAGACAACGTCACCGGGCTGATGTGGGAAATTCACACTGATGATGGCGGTCTGCGCGATAAAGACAACACTTATAGCTGGTATAACCCCGATACCACTACCAATGGTGGTGGTGTGGGCACACAAAATGGCGGTAGTTGCACTGGCGGCATTGCTTGCGACACCCTGAGTTATGTTACTGCTGTGAATGTGCAGGGGCTGTGTGGTTATCACGACTGGCGTCTGCCGACTGTGACTGAGCTGCAGGGGCTAGTAGATTTCAGCGCGGTTGCTAATACGGGGGGGCCGACTATTGACACTAAATATTTCCCTGATTCTGTGTCGTCTTATTATTGGAGTTCGTCGGCAGAAGCGGGGAATAGTGGCTACAACGCGTGGACCATTAATTTTTACACTGCTTCCGTCACTACCTTTTACAAAGGTAACACTAGTTCACTCCGGTTGATGCGTATTGGACGGTGACTGGGCTTTTGCTTGATGAAAATTGATTTATCGTTCTATTGTCTCTTAGAAGGTAATTAGGGGAGCAGGAGTTGATGATGGTAATAAAAAATGGAAAGGTATTAGGCTTATTATTGCTATGGATTGGTGCGGTACAGGCTCAGTTCTGTCAACCAGAATCTATTCCTGCCAGCACACCTGACAGCCAACTGATTGATAATGGTGATGGCACCATCAACGATATCAAGACCGGGCTGATGTGGAAACAGTGCTCTGAAGGACAATCTGGCAGCGATTGTGCTACAGGTAGCGGCGAGGGTTTTACTTGGATCAATGCGCTTCAGCGCGCGCAAGCAATCAATAATAATGGTGGTTTTGCCAGTCATAGCGACTGGCGAGTGCCTAATATCAAGGAACTCAGCTCGCTGGTTGAACACCAATGTAGTTTCCCTGCCATAAATCAGGCGAGTTTTCCCAATACGTATCCTTCATTGTATTGGAGTTCGTCGGCCCTGACGAGAGGTAACGGTAGTCCCTGGGTTGTTGAGTTCAGTAGTGGCTACAACGGTTCGTTCAGCCAAAATGACGGCGGTAATGTGGGCTTCCTTCGTTTGGTTCGTACCGTTAGCTCTGGCCCTGGCGAAGAACTGATAGATGATGGCGCCAAAGGACAACCGTCTGAAGTTGATACAACACCAGCAGGTACACCAATTCAACCTGTTTCGTCAGAACCTTTGCCAGCCCAAGGTTCAACTGCAGTCAGTGGCAGCGTTGGAACTGATAGCTTACCTGTAAATCCTGAGATTGGTAATTTTGAGTAGAAATGCTTTCCGACGCTGCTTAAGTTCCTGCTTAATTGTGGTATATGGGACTGATGATACATACATCAAACGAGAGATGCTCATAGCTGGCAATGATTGTTGAGTTTTTTCTATTGTTTAAAAAACGAAATGAGTGGTTTTAGAACCAGTCAAAAGCAGGAACGAGAAGGCATGATTGCTTTGATCCAGCGGGTCAGTGAAGCCCGTGTTGTGGTGGACGGTGAAATTACCGGCGAAATTGGTCACGGCTTACTGGTGTTATTGGGCGTCGAGCGTGGTGATGACACGGCAAAAGCCGATAAGTTAGCGCATCGCGTGGCGGGTTATCGGGTGTTCAGCGATGCTGACGGTAAAATGAATCTGAATGTGCAACAAGTCGGTGGCAGTGTGCTGGTGGTGTCTCAATTCACCTTGGCGGCGGATACCCACAAAGGCATGCGGCCAAGTTTTGCGGAACGTAATGCCGATCCGGCACAGGCTGAAATCTTGTATGAACATTTTATTACTCAGATGGCAGCGAAAGATATTCCGGTGGCCAGTGGCCGGTTTGCAGCCGATATGCAGGTCAGTTTAGTCAACGATGGCCCGGTCACTTTTTGGTTGCAGGTTTAGGTTCTGTCCAGAGCAAATAATTACGGTAGCCGGCGATTTGCACACTGCGCACCTCACCGCAATGAGCCAGTAATTGCTGCACCCGTTGCCACTCTTGTTCAGTGCGCGGCAATAAATTCACAATGACTTTGCCATCCGCAGTCATGTTTTTTTGCAGTTGTTGGTAGGTTTCCGGCAGAAACAATGGCGCTGGGCTGCCGTCATCACTGAACAGATCGATCAAGATCAGATCGTATTGTTGTCGAGCATTGCTCAGCCAGACAAAGGCATCCTGAGTATGTAACTGCGGCTGTTCGGCTTGTTGGAAAAACCGCTGATAGAGATGAATGACTTGCTGATTCAGATCGACGGCAGTTTGTTGTACGCCAGGGTAACGATGATGCAGCCAGCGCAGGAAGTCGCCGCCACCCAAGCCTAAATGTAAAACCTGTTCGGCATGCGCGGGTAACAAGGCCTGCAAGATCTGTTGGTGGGGTAAACACAACTCATCAGGTGCGGTATGGCGTAATACGGATTGCACAACGCCATCCAGCAGTAACCAGCGAAATGCACTGTCTTCGCGAACCTCGAGCGATAGCTCTTCTTTCCGCTGCCAATAAATGAGTGCTCCGGCCTCGCTGGCGGTTGTGACATCGAACTCCACAGCCGGGAAGGCGTTCATTCCCGTAACGCCCCCTCTTTACCCTGTGGCGGATAGTGGATCGGCTGGGTTGCCCATTTGCTGGCATTGTTGGGTGGCAGACGGAATTGTAATTTTGGTGTGGTTAAATCACCACTTAGGCTGCCGAGTAATTCCGGCTGATTCTGATCATTGAGTAAACCAAGCTGCAGTTGCCAGCTGTTTTTACTGAGATCCAAGCCTTGTTTCACACCGATCAAATGGGTAATTGATTCAAATGCTGAGCTGCTGAAATCAAGCTGGCCCTTGTCTGCCTGCAGGCTAATACGCACATGATTGAACGCGCTGTCACCACCGCGTAATTTACCGATCATCTGGCCAAAATCTTGTGTCGGCGGGGCTTTGGGTGTCAGCAGGGCATCCAGATAAGCATCGAGAGTCAGCCCGTTAACAAACAGATCCTGTATATCCAACGTCGCTGCGCCTTTCAGACTTGATTTGATACCATTCCAGTCTTGCCCCTGTGCTTGCAGATCAACCGTCAGATTGGCTTGCCCGGCAAATGGATAACGCGGCCCCCACATATCGCTGAGTTGTTCCAAATCGAAATTGTTCAGGGACAGTTTGAGTTGATGCGGGCTATCGGCGTTCAGCCCCCATTGGCCGCTGGCATTCAATGCGGACTCTTCCAGCTGGGTGGTAAATTGTTTCAACTGTACTGCGTTGTCAGCCATTTCGGCTTGGAATTCGGCTTTGCGGCTGACCAGTGTTTGCCACACTAACTCCAGCCAGCTGCCTTCCAAGCGGGCTTTGTGGTTGCTGTTTTGCCAGCCTTGGGGTGTCCAACGCAGGTCAGTGAGGAACAGATCCAGCCACTTCATGGTTAAGGGCACACTGTCATCAAACGAGATCAGCGAGAAATGACTGACATCCAAACGGCGCAGATCAATTTGTTGGAATGGTTGTGCCGCCAACCATTCATGCCAACCAGGGTGCAGTTCGGGCTGCATATTATTTAATTGCAGATCATTAATGGTTAACGTGGCTGGCTGGCGGTTGCCTTCGAGATCAGCATTAAATTGTCCGGCATAGGCAGATCCTTCCAGTTGTAGGCGCCAGTCTTGTTCGCGCAGACGACCTTCACCCTGCATATCGGTTAACTGAAACAGGCCATCGGTGAATTCACCGAGTTTGCCCTGATATTCAAAGGTAGGCCATTGCCCTGGCAACCAGGCCAGTTTTTCGACCGTTCCGGTGGCCTGATTCAGTGCAAAGTGTTTGCTCAGATCAATGACACTGATGTTTTCCAGTGTGACCTCTTCGGCTGTGATATGAGGGAAAACTACTGATGCAATGGGCAGTGTTTGCAGATCTAACTGCCAGTTAGCGAGGGCCAGTTCCTGAAAATCGAGCTGATTACGGTTCAGATCCCAGCTCAGTTTGGCGGCCATACCGCCATGGAACAGATCACTTTCCAGATTGTTGATTGTTACAATACGGCCTGATTGGGTGCCTTGGGCGCGGGTTCGTCCCAGTAGTAAGGCATCGAGTTGTAACCGATCGACACTGGCGTCAAATTTGACATCGGCAAACGGCAGCACTTCGCCATCGCGGATCGGTTGCCAGTTGGTGAGGTGCAGACTGCCACCTTCCAATGAACCGTTATTCCAGCTCAGTTTCATCTTATCAATGGTCAGATCATCGATCTGTAATTGACGCAGAGGCTGTGGCAGATTGAGGCCGGGTTGCCATTTGATTTGTGGGTGAATGATATCCAGATGCACGATATGCAACCGGCGTTGCCACCACGAGCCACTGGCAATTTCCAGATAGACTTTATCGGCCTTGAGATCCGGGCCGAGGGTCACATTTTCGGCCAGCACCACATTCGGAAACAGCGGGTTGTAATTGAGTTTACCGATCTCCAGCGGCAGGCCGGTCTGCTGTTGCACCCAAGCGACAAAGGGGCCCTTCAGATGTTCCGGTTTGAGCAGACCCAGCGTTAACCAGATAGCCGCAACAAGCACCAGAACGGTATACAGAAACCAGCGAAAAGCACGATGCATGAAAAAAGCCATTCAGAACACACAATTAAGGCAAATTTGACCCTCAGTGTAACGGATGGCATCAGGCTTGAGAATAATCATCTCGCTCACCGAACCAGCGACGGATCAGCGGTGTGACGCAAGCAGGGTATTGCTGGAAAATTCGTTGTGCCAACTGCTGCACTTGCGGTATTAACGCCTGATCGCGCACCAGATCGGCGATCTTCAGATCGGCAAGGCCGGTTTGTTTGGCGCCGAGCATTTCTCCGGGGCCGCGCAGCTCTAAATCTTTCTGCGCAATGACGAAGCCATCGTTGCTGTCACGCAATACGGCCAGACGTTGCTGTGCAGTTTTCGACAAGGGTGCGTGATAAAGCAGCACACAGTGCGACGCGACGGAACCACGACCAACGCGCCCGCGTAACTGGTGTAATTGCGCCAAACCTAGTCGTTCAGGGTTTTCGATGATCATCAGACTGGCGTTTGGTACATCAACACCGACTTCGATGACGGTGGTGGCCACCAACAGATGTAAAATACCTTCTTTAAATTCCTGCATCACGCGCTGTTTTTCTGCCGGTTTCATGCGGCCATGCACTAAGCCAATATGCAATTCCGGTAGCAGGTGCTGCAGGTCTTCCGCCGTATTTTCTGCCGCCTGACACTCCAGCACTTCCGACTCTTCAATTAAAGTGCAGACCCAATATGCCTGTCTCCCTTCAATGCAGGCTTGGCGAACCCGCTCGATCACCATTTCGCGACGGGTATCGGGTAAGGCGACGGTGGTGATTGGCGTGCGGCCGGGTGGCAGTTCATCAATGATCGAGGTGTCGAGATCGGCATACACCGTCATCGCCAGCGTGCGCGGGATCGGTGTCGCCGTCATGATCAACTGGTGCGGATAAATGCCGTCCTGCGCGCCTTTTTCACGCAAGGCCAAACGTTGATGCACACCGAAGCGATGCTGTTCATCGACAATCACTAGCAGCAGTTGCTGGAACTCGACCTGTTCCTGAAACACCGCATGGGTGCCGACCACCATT
This sequence comes from Tolumonas sp., assembly GCA_028683735.1. Classification (GTDB taxonomy): domain Bacteria; phylum Pseudomonadota; class Gammaproteobacteria; order Enterobacterales; family Aeromonadaceae; genus Tolumonas. The sequence continues at coordinate 25,138 of JAQUHG010000015.1, forward strand.
TTGACTTGCCCGTTGCGAATGGCTTCCAGCTGTTTTTCGCGCGCTTTGCCTTTTACTTTGCCGGCCAGCCAGCCCGTTTCAATACCTAATGGAGTCAGCCAGTTGCTAAAATTGTTGGCGTGTTGTTCAGCCAGCAATTCCGTTGGTGCCATGAGTACCACTTGCCCGCCATGCGCGATCACTTGCAGGGCGGCCAGTGCGGCGACGAGCGTTTTACCCGAGCCAACATCGCCTTGCACCAGCCGCATCATTGGGTAGGGTTTGGTCAGATCTTGGCTGATTTCCAAACCCACACGTTGTTGGGCGCCGGTCGGTTTGAAAGGCAAACGGGCGAGCAGTTGTTCACACAATGAACAATCGGTGGGTAAGGCTCGTGCCTGATGCTGTTGCGTGCTGTAACGCAGTTGTAAGACGGTCAGGTGATGAGCGATCAGCTCTTCCAGCGCCAGCCGTTGCTGGGCCGGATGCTGGCCATTTTCTAGCTGTGCCAGCGAGATATCCGGTGGTGGACGATGCAGTAACAGCAGGGCATCGGCGAGGCTGAGTTGGCGTGGATATAATCCATCCGGCAGCAGTTCTTTGACGCCATTTTCTTTCAGTAGTTGCAGCGCCTGATCGGTCAGATTACGCAATGAAGCCTGACGCAAGCCTTCGGTGGTGGGGTATACCGCCGTCAACGTGGCATCGGTATCTAACGGCGCATCCTCATCCAGCAGTTTGTATTCCGGATGCACAATCTCAAAACCATGCAACCCACGTTTGATTTCGCCAAAACAGCGAATGCGTCGACCAACGGCCAGCGCATTTTTCTGTCCGGCAGTGAAATGGAAAAATCGCAGTGTCACGGAGCCATTGCCGTCACTGATCCGACACAGCAACATTCGACGTTTTCCCATCTGAATGTCACAACTTTGGATCACGCCTTCGGTGGTACAGGAATGATCGGCACTTAATTCCGCGATGGGATAGAGACGTGTGCGATCTTCATAACGTAGTGGCAGATGGAAGAGCAGATCCTGCACAGTATGCAGCCGCAGGTGAGTCAGCTTTTCGGCCAACTTACTGCCAACACCTTTCAACATGGAAATAGGGACTGCAGAGAGTTCCATTAAGACCTCTGATACTGTGCATTTATCCAGATATTAGCAAGAGGCGGGTGGCAGGAGCAAATCGACGTGCGTTATTTACAGATAAAAATGTAAATTTCATTTTGAAAGTTTATTTTCATTTCAATTTTTCATGTCGCGTTAAAATGCAGCATTCTTTTTTCATTTTCTACATTTCGCTTTCCGCCCCAGAATTCATTTTTCACAAATATCGAGCCTCTTTCGAGGCTTTAATTTGGCTTTTATGCTCGTTTAGAAATGAAAAAGCCATTTTCATCACAATTATTGGGTATCGAATGAGTTTTACTAGCAACACCTTTCAAACTAAAAATGCCACTTGCATCACAATGTGAAAATCAAAA
>JAQUHG010000193.1 GCA_028683735.1 Tolumonas sp.
GCTACCCGATTACTTGCTCAACTGAAGGAGCTTCGCCATGGCACTGGATTATAAATTACTGGAAATCGTCGCTTGCCCAATCTGTAAAGGCAAACTGAATTATGACAAAGAGCGAGCTGAGTTAGTTTGTCGTGCCGATAAACTGGCTTATCCGGTGGAAGATGATATTCCGGTATTACTGGAGAACCGTGCGCGCCAACTGACCTCTGATGAGCTGCCATCATGAGTTTTGTGGTTGTTATTCCTGCACGTTATCAATCGACCCGTTTACCCGGTAAACCGTTAGCGGATATTCATGGTCAACCGATGATCGCCTGGGTCGTCGAACGCGCTAAGCAAGCAGGCGCGAGCCAAGTCATTGTGGCGGTGGATGATGAGCGAGTTGCCGCAGCCGTATCGGCTTTAGGTGTCGATGTCTGCATGACAGGCAGTCATCATCAGTCTGGCACCGAGCGTCTGGCTGAGGTGTGTGAAAAATATGCTTTTGCACCTGATACCATTGTGGTGAATGTGCAGGGTGATGAACCATTGATCCCGCCGTCGATCATTAGCCAAGTGGCGAACAATTTGGCGAACACCTCTGCTCCTATGGCAACACTGGCAGTGGCGATTGAAGATGAACACGAAGTGTTTAATCCGAATGCCGTTAAAGTGGTGATGGATCAGCAAGGTCATGCGTTGTATTTCAGCCGCGCTACCATTCCATGGGATCGTGATGGTTTCGCGCAAACGCCAAAACAGCTACGGCATACATTCCTGCGTCACATTGGTATCTATGCTTATCGCGCCGGATTTATCCGCCAATATGTCAGTTGGCCAGCCAGCCCATTAGAGCAAATAGAGTCATTAGAACAGTTGCGGGTGCTCTGGAATGGCGAAAAAATCCATGTCGCAGTCGCAATAGAAAACCCGCCTGCCGGTGTAGACACCGCAGAAGATCTGGCGAAGGTTTGTCGCTATCTGGATGAAATTAAACAGAAATAGTGATTCAGCACTGTAAATGAGCATAAGCCAGAGCGATATCTCTGGCTTTTTTGTTTCTATATTCTTATGCTGAATCGATTCTTCTGTGTTGCTTGCATTTTATGTAACTAAGTGTAACATTGTGCAAACAACTTGCACTCATATCTTCTCAAGGACAGCATCATGAAAATAGGGACCACGCTTGGCGAATTCATCATCAAAAAACAAGCGGATTTTCCACATGCCTCTGGTGAACTTAGCTCCTTGCTCGCCTCCATTCGTTTAGCCGCCAAAATTGTAAATCGTGAAATTAATCAGGCTGGTTTAAGCGATATTCTAGGTGCAATGGGGCGGGCCAACGTGCAGGGTGAAGATCAGCAAAAGCTGGATTGGTTTGCGAACGAGAAATTTAAAGATGCATTGGCCGCTCGCGGTGAAGTGTGTGGTTTAGCGTCTGAAGAAGAAGATGACTTTGTTGCTTTCGACCCGGTCAGTGGCAAAAAATCAAAATATGTCGTGTTGATCGATCCATTGGATGGTTCATCCAACATTGATGTAAACGTGTCAGTTGGTACCATTTTTTCTATCTATCGTCGGGTCACCCCCTCTGATCAGCCTGCCACACTGGCCGACTTCTTACAGCCGGGTCACCGACAAGTGGCTGCCGGTTATGTGATTTATGGTTCATCAACCATGTTGGTATATAGCACGGGGCAGGGGGTGAATGGCTTTACGCTTGATCCTTCTATTGGTTGTTTCTGCTTGTCTCATCCGGATATCAAGATCCCTGAACAGGGTTATTGTTATTCAGTTAACGAAGGTCATTACCTGAAATTTCCACAGGGTGTAAAACAATATATCAAGTATTGTCAGGCGGTAGATGAGCAGGAAAAACGCCCGTATACATCGCGCTATATTGGTTCGTTAGTAGCTGATTTCCATCGTAATTTGTTGAAAGGTGGCATCTACATGTATCCGTCTGGTACTAATGCACCGAAAGGCAAATTACGTTTGTTGTATGAATGCAATCCGATTGCCTTCTTGGCAGAACAGGCAGGTGGTAAGGCATCTACTGGCCGGATCCGGATCCTGGATTTGGATCCTACTGAATTGCATCAACGTACGCCGTTTTATGTCGGTTCACGTTTTATGGTAGATAAACTGGAAGAGTTTGTTGCTCAGTATTCGTAAATCAGATTTAGCAGTAAAAACAAAGGGCAGCGATTCGCTGCCCTTTTTATATTTAAGTAATTAGTTAATAAATAACAACTATTTACGTTTGTTCAGTGGTAATACAGTACGTGTTGGGGCACCGGTATATAACTGACGCGGACGGCCAATTTTGCTGGCTGGATCAGCCTGCATTTCCAACCAATGAGAGATCCAGCCGATGGTACGCGCCAGGGCGAAGATAACGGTAAACATGGATGTTGGAATGCCGATCGCATTCAGGATGATACCTGAGTAGAAGTCGACGTTCGGGTACAGTTTCTTCTCGATAAAATACGGGTCAGACAGTGCAATGCGTTCCAGTTCCATCGCGACATCCAGTAATGGATGGTTGCTGATGTTCAATTCCTGCAATACCGCATGACAAGTATCACGCATTACCACTGCGCGAGGATCGTAGTTGCGATAAACGCGATGACCAAAGCCCATCAGACGGAATGGATCATTCTTATCTTTAGCGCGCGCAATAAAATGTGGGATCCGTTCAACAGAGCCGATTTCCTGCAGCATCTTCAGACAAGCTTCGTTAGCACCACCGTGTGCTGGGCCCCACAGAGAAGCGATACCTGCAGCGATACAAGCAAATGGATTGGCACCGGAAGAACCGGCCAAACGCACGCTGGAAGTCGATGCGTTCTGTTCGTGGTCAGCATGCAGTACAAAGATAATATCCATCGCACGCTCAATGACGGGGTTCACGCGATATTCTTCACAAGGCACCGCAAACATCATGTGCAGGAAGTTACCGGCATAACTCAGATCGTTACGTGGGTAGATAAACGGCTGTCCCATCGAATATTTATAAGACATCGCAGCCAGTGTCGGCATTTTAGAAATCAGACGATATGCCGCTACTTCACGGTGCTGTTCATGACTGATATCCAATTCGTCGTGGTAGAACGCAGATAAAGCACCGGCAACCCCACACATAACGGCCATTGGATGCGAGTCACGACGGAATGCTTTGAACAGTGAGGTGATCTGTTCATGCACCATGGTATGGCGAGTCACCATATAACGGAATTTGTCGTACTGTTCTTTGTTCGGCAGTTCGCCATTCAGCAGCAGATAACAGACTTCCAGATAATTCGAATCTTTCGCCAGTTCAGCAATAGGATAACCACGATACAACAGAATACCGGCATCACCATCAATATAGGTGAGCTTTGAAGTACAGGATGCAGTCGACAGGAAACCTGGATCGTAAGTGAAATAGCCGTGTTCCCCTAATGCGCGAACATCGATTACCTCAGGACCTTCGGTTCCTGACAGGATTGGCAATTCGATCGGCTCTTGACCGGGGATGTGCAGGGTGGCTACTTTATTAGCCATGGCAAGTCTCCTTTGCAATTAATGTAAAAGCGGTAGTCGCGAGTAATAGCTACGCGAAACGTTTTTGTATTGTTCCTTTATAGTTCGTATAAACGCTATTGCGCTTGATAGCAATAAAAAATCCTTACTGCGTCACACTTATTTCAACCATCCTGATGCACTTTGTCAATTTTATAGCGATACCTAAATGTATGAATGGTCACAGTTTGGGAGCTTAGTTCATAAAATTGTGTTTCTAATAGGTTAAATTTTTGTAATGAATTGGGATAGCTGAATATACTGAATGGGCTGTTGCTTTATATCCGTAAACAGCGGCAGAAATGAGTACACAAGATTGTTTTTTGAGCATGGAAGTTACCTTATTCGCTCTGTGATTGCCGTAACAGTAACAGGCAATCATAATATGTTGAATATAAAAGGAACCTTTTCATCCTGAAGGCAAAACTGAGTGAAATCAGTGCCGTTTTCAGGTGATTCATCCGGTCAGATGAAAAACACTGATGACCGGACTGGCTGTCGGTCAAAGGAAACCAAATGAATATGCATGAAGATGCCATCGTTACCTGGATTCGATCTTCTTATCTGGCAAACAGTTCGTATGTTGAAGACCTTTATGAGTCATACCTGATAGATCCGAGTTCTGTTCCGTTAGAATGGCGTGAGTGTTTTTCGGAGCTGGGCGCACCGCAGAGCAATGAACAGCCTCATGCGCCGGTTCGTCAGCGCTTGCGTCAGGAAGTTACACAGCCCCGACGTGCAGTCAGTGTCGCTGGCAATGCTGCTTTAGATCAAAAGCAATTCCATGTGTTACAGCTCATCAATGCCTATCGTTATGCCGGTCATCAATACGCCAATCTGGATCCGCTGGGGCTGACCACTAATCCGGTGATCCCTGAGCTGGAGCTTTCATATTACCAGTTGGATACCGCCGATCTGGATCGTGAATTTCATATTGGTAGTTTTCTGGCTAATCAGGAGCGCATGACGCTACGCGATTTGATCGCGTCGCTAAAAGAAACCTACTGCAATGTTATCGGTGCCGAATTTATGCACATGACATCGCAGTTGGAAAAGCGCTGGATCCAGGAACGTTTAGAATCTGTGGACGCACGTCCGAAATGGACAGCAGCTGCGAAAAAACAAGCCTTGGAGGAATTGACCGCCGCCGAAGGTTTGGAACGTTATCTTGGTGCGAAATTCCCCGGTGCAAAACGCTTTTCGCTGGAAGGCGGCGATATGCTGATCCCGATGGTGAAGTCGATTATTCGTCAGGCGGGTGCCACCGGGCATAAAGAAATTGTCATTGGTATGGCGCATCGTGGCCGACTGACCATGCTGGTGAACGTGCTGGGTAAACGCCCGAAAGAGCTGTTTGATCAATTCGCGGGTCATCATGGCGATGCTTGGGGAACCGGTGATGTGAAATATCATATGGGCTTCTCTTCTGATTTTGCGACTGAAGGTGGCAATGTTCACTTGGCGTTGGCGTTCAACCCGTCGCATTTGGAAATTGTGAATCCGGTGGTTATTGGTTCTGTTCGGGCTCGAATGGAGCGCCTGCATGACAATGAATTCAATAAAGTATTACCGATCACCATTCACGGCGACTCTGCTATCGCCGGGCAAGGTGTTGTTGCGGAAACCTTTAACATGTCACAAACCCGTGGTTTTGGTGTTGGTGGCACGGTGCGTATTGTTATTAACAATCAGATTGGTTTTACCACCTCGAATTCGAAAGATACGCGCTCTACCCGTTACTGTACCGATATCGCTAAAATGGTACAGGCGCCTATTTTCCATGTGAATGCTGATCATCCGGAAGCGGTACTATGGGTGACCAAACTCGCCATCGATTTCCGTAATACGTTCCATCGTGATGTAGTCATAGATCTGGTTTGTTATCGCCGAAATGGGCATAACGAAGCCGATGAACCAACCGCAACACAGCCGTTGATGTATCAAAAAATTCGTCAACATCCGACGACACGCCAACTCTACGCTGAGCAATTAGTGAAAGAAGGGATCATTGACGAAAACACCGGTAACCAGATGGTGACCGATTACCGTCAGGCGCTGGATCGTGGTGAATGTGTGGTCAAAGAGTGGCGCCCAATGTCCGCGATTCATCAGAACTGGACTCCGTTTCTTGGTCATGATTGGCAGGAAGCGTATGACTCAACCTATCCGCTGGATAAGTTGAGTGATCTGGCTGCCAAATTGTGTCGCTATCCTGATACGCATGTTTTGCAGTCTCGTGTGCAGAAAGTGTATGAAGACCGTCTGCTGATGAGCAAAACAGAAAAAATGGCCGACTGGGGTTTTGCCGAAAATCTGGCTTATGCCACTTTACTGATGAATGGAAATCCGGTGCGGTTAACCGGACAAGATTCGGGCCGTGGCACCTTCTTCCATCGTCATGCTGTGCTACATAATCAGACCGATGGTTCGACCTACACACCTCTGATGAACATTGATCCGGCACAAGCACCATTCCGTGTTTACGATTCAGTTTTGTCGGAAGAAGCGGTGCTGGCTTTTGAATACGGTTATGCCACCGCAACACCGGATGGCTTGACGCTTTGGGAAGCGCAGTTCGGTGATTTTGCCAATGGTGCGCAGGTGGTGATTGACCAGTTCCTCTCTTCAGGTGAACAGAAGTGGGGTCGTTTGTGCGGGTTAGTCTTGCTGTTACCGCATGGTTATGAAGGGCAGGGGGCGGAACACTCATCTGGTCGCCCAGAGCGTTATCTGCAGATGTGTGCGCAACATAATATGCAAGTCTGTATGCCAACTACGCCTGCGCAGATCTATCATTTATTGCGTCGACAAATGTTACGTCCGATGCGCCGGCCTCTGGTGGTCTTT
>JAQUHG010000194.1 GCA_028683735.1 Tolumonas sp.
CATGGCTTGATACGGGTCACGATTTGTTACTGGTAACTTTGCTAGTTTCTGTCTGCTGCTTTCCTTAATCTGTTTTTCTATATGGAATTAGACTGATGACCCGACAGATCAATAAAGACACCACGCTTTGCATGTCGCTTGCGGCGCGCCCAAGTAACTTTGGCACCCGTTTTCATAATTTCTTATACGATGCTTTAGATCTTGATTACATCTACAAAGCATTTACGACCACTGATCTGGCTGCGGCCATTGGTGGCGTGCGTGCATTAGGCGTGCGTGGTTGTGCGATCTCAATGCCATTCAAAGAAGCCTGTATTCCAATGGTCGATGAGCTGGATCCTTCTGCTAAAGCGATTGATTCAGTGAATACTATCGTTAACACCAATGGTTATCTGAAAGCTTACAACACAGATTACATCGCTATTGCCAAATTACTTCATGAGCATCAGGTGCCATCGGATCTGGTATTTGCGTTACGTGGTAGTGGTGGTATGGCGAAAGCCGTCGCATGTGCCTTAAAAGATGCCGGTTTTAAAAAAGGTTATATCGTGGCTCGTAATGAAGCGGCGGGTAAGCAGTTAGCTGGCTTGTATGGCTTTAATTGGGCACCGGATATGACGGGTGTGGAAGCAGATATGCTGATCAACGTAACGCCGATTGGTATGGCGGGCGGTGCAGATGCTGAGACACTAGCTTTCACTGAATCAAATATCGAGCGCGCACAGGTCATTTTTGATGTTGTGGCATTACCGGCGGAAACACCATTGATCCGTTATGCCAGAACACTGGGCAAAAAAGTGATCACGGGTGCCGAGGTGTTTGCGATCCAAGCGGTGGAACAATTTGTGTTGTATACCGGTATTCGCCCGAGTGACAAGGTGTTTCAGCAGGCAGCGAAATATGCGCGAGGTTAATGTGCGGTAAAATCGCTAAAGAGGATCAACTGATTTTAAATAACGGGCGAAACAGATACGGGTCTCGGTATCGATTTTGGCCCGATACATAGCGGTATCGGCACTTTGGATAATCGCATCCACGGTGTCGCCGTTTTCTGGGTAGGTTGCAATCCCAATGCTGGCGGAGACCGACAGTTGGTAATTTTTTATCGTGCAAGGCTTTTGAATTTCATCGCGCAGTTTAACGGCTAATCTTTCAAGGCTTTCTGTATCAGTAAACTCAGGGATTAAAATCACAAATTCATCCCCACCCTGACGGCAAACGGTGTCGGATTCTCTGACCATCTGCAACAGCCGTTTAGCGATGGTTTTTAATACGGTATCGCCGGCATCATGACCATATTCATCGTTGATTGGTTTAAATCTATCGAGATCGATAAACAGTATTGCCATACGCCGTTGATGGCGATGCGCCAAGGCAAGAGCATTAGTCGCGCGTTCAACAAGCAAAGAGCGGTTAGGCAGATCGGTCAGATAATCGTGGTGGGCGAGATGTTGAATGCGTTTTTCGGCTTCCCGACGTTCAGAGATATCGAGGAACATGCCAACATAATGAGCTACATTTCCATTTTTATCCAAGACCCGACTAATAGAGAGTAACTCCGGTAATAAACGGCCATCTTTGCGGCGATTAACTAATTCTCCTTCCCAGCGTCCGGTTCGGTTTATCTCCATCCACATAACACGGTAGAACTCTTTATCTTGCTGGCCAGAAGAAAGTAAGCGGGGATTTTTGTCTATAACATCATCTAAGGTATATCCGGTGATACGGGTAAACGCGGGGTTGACGGAGATAATACGTTTATTGGCATCAGTCACTAAAATACCGCCGGGGCTGGCATTCAAAACAGTGCTGGCTAGCCGCATCGCGGTCTCATTTTTTCGGCGTTCGGTTATATCTTCAATCACCATGACAATACCAATTATCTTCCCATTATCATCGTGAAATGAGCTGCCGGTCACCAGACCTAAAAAATTGTCGGCATTGTTACGCAAATACTGGCGTTCAAGGGTGAAATTATCCGTTTTTTTCTCCAGTAGTTTTTCGATTTCCTGACGTGTTTCAAGTTGTTCGGAATGAGGAATTAACTGGTAAAAATCACTGCCGATGAGTTTTTCCCTCGGAATGAAAAATAGATCAACAACGCGTTGATTAATATAAATAATAATTCCTTTGATACTGACTAACATCACCGCCACACTCGAGCTGTCATAAATGGCTCGCAGCAATGATTCCTGCTCAGTCAGACTTCGATTGGCGCGCGTTATTTCTTGTAACGCATTAGCTACGCGCAGATGGCTGTTCACTAAAACATAACTGACGAGTGCAAACAGTAAACTTAATATCAAGCCGGCACCCATCACGATACCACTGTTTTTTTCTTGCTCCAGCGTTAACCAATACGCGGGTAATGGCTTGATATATAACGTCCAGGTTGTACCCAATAACTGAAATGAGATGATCGTTTCTTCATTGTCATTATTGATTGTATTGGCTGAAGCAATCGGGTAGGAGTCATACATTAAACCCGACGCTTTTGTACCATCACCAGAGTAAAGACGGATGGCGATTTTGCGGGATAAATCTTTATACTCAAGCTGTAGATAGTTTTCTAACATATCTTTTATGCGGATGGGGGCATAAGCCCAGCCACGTAAGGCTTTCTGCCGTTGCTCTGCTGTTGAGGTAGCCATGCCGACTTGATAAATCGGTGAAAATATAATGACACCGGATTGCACATCCTTATCTGTTTCCTGCTGCAAAATAATTTTATCCGTCATGGCCGCTTCACCTTCATCTCTGGCCCGGCTTGCTGCTTTCATTCTGATCGGATCTGTTTGGATGTCGTAACCCATGGCGCGTTTATTCCGCCAGTTCAGAGGTTCAATAAAGACAATGGATGAATAAATGTCGCGTTTTCCAGATGGATGGATGCTGTAATTAGGAAAACCTTCTGCTCTGACTGCGGTTATATGCTGTTCTTTTTGAGAGCCAGGAATCAGCTGTATGTATCCGACCCCCTGAATGCCGGGGTTATATGAATGCAGATCAAGCTGTTTAATATATCGCTGAAATTCATCCCGAGTGACATAAACACTGCTGGTAAAAAGACCTGCAACACCATGTAAAATCTCTGCATTTGACAGTAATCGACGTTCAAGCCCGGCAGATACTTCACTCGCACGGATGTTAAATTCACCAATGACACGTTCTGTTTCTTGTTTTTGCATTTGAGAGACCTGGACCCAGGTCAATGTCAGGCAAATCATGAGTATGATGCCGGGGAGAAATACGTAAAATCGTCGTCCGGGTATGAAACTGAATGGTATCTTGGACAATGAATATCCCCTTTTCTGATTCACACACCGATTTATTTGATGATTATGTTGTGCATCTAAGGCGGATGTTTACTGATACACGTTATATTGTGCATCGACAAAGGCATACCTGTTTTTCCAGTATAGTATTGATAATCCATGCATTCCAAAATCTTGCCGGATCAGTTGCTTACATTCGATATGGCAATTAATAAGACTTATTTTTCAATTGGATAAATCTAGTTATAACAAATCAGATTATGAAATTTCACTTCAATATTTGAGCTATTACGATAGCCGTGCGCTTTCGATGCGTCGAAGCGCACCGCATCGCCGGCCGCTAATTGCTGCCACTGACCTTCAATCAATACCTCTAATGAACCATTGAGCGGAATAACATGCTCTGTTACGCCATTGGCATGTGCGGCTGAGTGATATTCAATGCCGGCGGGTAGCGTGACTTGTAATAACTCAAAGCCAAATTTGGGATCAAACGGGATGATCGCTTTGGCGGCGATATCTCCACCAGTCATATGCTGTATTTCGGCAGCACTATCGCCTAACCAAAGCGTCTGTGGTGTGGTTGAGGGTTCGAGAAAGGTAGAAAACGAAGTCTGAAATCCGGTCGCAATTTTCCACAAGGTTGCGACGGTCGGGCTTGATTCACCGCGTTCAATTTGTCCCAGCATCGCTTTACTTACACCGGTAGCTTGCGCTGTTTTATCTAAACTCCAGCTTCGTTGTTTGCGTAACAACTGCAATGTAGCTGCAATGTGTTGAGTCAGTTCCAGCATTGAGAGTCCATTTATATTTCTGTGCGTTATAGCGCACAATGGCTGCTTGTGGTAGTTTGAGCGTTATAACGCACATGGATAGATCGTCAGACTAACCTGATAGCCTGAGTTTGTCACTTAGGCTTGTCACTTTAAGTTTTATCTCTTTGGACGGTCAGCAAACTAGGAGAGGGTCATGCGTTTTGCATTAAGTTTACCGGTCGCCGGATTTGTGGCGAATCTGGTCGGGTTCAGTAGTTCGGTTGCGTTGATTTTCCAAGCCGCCAACAGCATGACCGGCGCGAATGCGCAGTTGACCAGCTCATGGCTGTTTGCGCTGTGTATCGGCTCAGGGTTAAGTACGCTGATTTTATCGTTTTATTATCGCCAGCCGATTTTGACGGCGTGGTCGACCCCAGGGGCTGCATTATTGATCAGCAGTTTACAAGGGGTCACACCTGCGCTGGCAACCGGTGCGTTTTTGTTTTCCGCATTATTGATCACCTTGTGTGGTATCACTGGTCTGTTTGCTCGATTGATGCATAAGATCCCAACTGCATTAGCCTCGGCGATGTTAGCCGGCGTGCTGGTGCGGTTTGGTATGAAAGTGTTTGAACAGATGCCTCTGCAGCCTGCGCTCATCATCAGTATGTTGCTGGTCTATATATTGGCGAAGCGGTTTTATCCACGTTACGCAATCTTGTATGTCTTGGTGGTGGGCAGTGTGGTTGCGTGGCAACAAGGGCTTTTGCAGGCCAATACTCAGCCACTGACGTTTGTGTCTCCGGTGCTGATCTGGCCGTCGTTTGAGCTCGCCACGCTGCTTGGCGTTGGCTTACCACTGTTTATTGTCACCATGGCTTCACAGAATTTGCCCGGTATTGCAGTGATGAGAGCGAACGGTTATCAGGCACCGGTGTCGGCGTCGTTGACGGTGACGGGCATTCTGAATTTGTTATTGGCCCCATTAGGCTGTTTTGCCATTAATCTGGCGGCGATCACGGCGGCAATTTGTATGGGGCCGGAAGCGCATGAAGATTCAAAGCAGCGTTATAAAGCAGCAGTGTTTGCGGGCGTTGGCTATCTGATTGCTGGTGTGTTTGGTGCCAGTATTGTGACGTTGTTTGCCATCTTGCCGGGCGCGTTGATTATGGGCGTGGCGGGCATTGCGTTGTTTGGCACGATAGGAGCGAGTTTGCATGCAGCATTGCATGACGAATATCAGCGGGAAGCGGCATTATTGACGTTTCTGGTGACTGCCAGTGGGTTGAGCTTGTGGGGCGTTGGTTCTGCGTTCTGGGGGCTGGTGGTTGGGATTTTAGTCATGATGTGCTACCGAAAACGGTAGCACATCCGAACACTTTGTTTACCAGTGAACGAGCTTATTTAGCCAGTGACTCTGGTAACTCTTCGCGGATTTTCGCCAGCAGCGCTTTCACAATGCGTGGGTTACCACAAACGATATTGCCGCTGTTGTCATAGTTATGACCACCGGCAAAATCGGTAGCAATTGCACCCGCTTCACGGGCAATCAGTTCACCAGCAGCCAGATCCCATGGTTTCAGACCCAGTTCCCAGTAACCGTCCATGCGGCCAGCAGCCACATACGCCAGATCCAGACTGGCTGCGCCAGCACGGCGAATATCAGCACATTCCTGGAAAATGTTGTTAAACATAGTCAGGAAAGACTGGTAATGGTGACGGTGACGATGTGGGAAGGCAGTAGCTAATACACAACCGTTCAGCTCTTTCGCATTGCTGCAGCGCAGACGGTAGCCATTCAGCTGTGCGCCAGCACCACGGGAAGCGGTAAACAGTTCATCACGGATTGGGTCATAAACAACGCCCACTTCGGTACGGCCTTTAATGCGCAGGGCAATAGACACCGCGAAATGAGGAATACCTTTAACGAAGTTGGTAGTGCCATCCAGTGGGTCGATAATCCATTGGTAATCAGCGTCTTTACCGCTGCTCAAACCGCTCTCTTCTGCCACGATGCTGTGGTCAGGGTAAGATTTTCTGATCGTCTGAATGATCACGTTTTCCGCTTCACGATCGACGTTAGTCACAAAGTCGTTCATAGCCTTTTGCATGGTTTCAATTTTGCTTGGATCAGCAAAACTTTTCACAATAACCTGACCAGCACTACGGGCTGCGCGGACAGCAATATTCAGCATGGGATGCATAATGGATTCACCACTGGATGTTAAAGAACGGGGTTAGAAAACGGCGCGATTATAGGGCGAGGGGAGGCAACAGGCAATGTTCTTTTGGCAGGAAGATGAAATTATCGCCAGCAGCATCCGTGCTGCTGAACTCCG
>JAQUHG010000195.1 GCA_028683735.1 Tolumonas sp.
AGCCAGTGCTGGCTCAATGACATTAGCCGCAAAAATCCACATTGCCAGCGCACAACAGACAAAGACTAACAACAGAATTTCGTTACGAGTCAGACGACCCAGTTTTACTAATTCCGCACTCGCCCAACGAGGTACTTCGTCGTTAAATTTCACTTCCGGCGGATAGAAAATGTAAGCCAGCAGCGGCATGGTCAGAATCAGTAAAATACCGACCGGCAGGAAACCTACGAACCAGTTGCCCCATGAAATATTGATACCGACGGTGCTTTTAACCAGTGCCAAGGCCAGCAGGTTCGGCGCCAATGCTGACAGGAACATCGAGCTGGTAATACAAGCGGCAGTGATCGCCACCCACATCAAATAGGAACCAATCTTACGCGCACTTGGGTCATTGGGTTTAGAACCATACAACGGTGGCAAGTTAGCAATGATAGGGAAAATCGTACCACCACTGCGTGCAGTATTTGATGGAGTAAATGGTGCCAACAACAAGTCTGCAAAGGTAATGGCATAACCCAGCGTTAAGCTACGACGCCCCAGATGTTTCACCAAAATAAGCGCCAAACGACGGCCAAACTGGGTTTTGTCATAACCGGCGGCAAACATGAACGCACCGAAGATCAGCCAGACAGTCGAGTTACCAAATCCGCTCACTGCCCATTTGAATGATTCAGCCGCCAGTTTAAATTTAGGCGCAGCCATGTCTGCCGGACTGAACAACACCCATTGACTGGTCAGTGCAATGGCTACGACCCCCGTCAGACCAATCACCGCACCAGGCATCGGCTCTAAAATCAGACCGACAATCACCCCGACGAAAATGGCAAAGTAATACCATGCGTAAGGTTGTAACCCTTCCGGAACCGGCACCAGCAATAACAGCAATGTCACCACAAATGGTGCTAGCATAAAAAAGAGGCGGTTTTTTTTACCACCAGATGCTTTATCAATCGATGAAGCATCAATTGGAGCGGTCATTTCATTCATAGTGTTTATCTACAGTAGTTAAGAAACTGGTTGTTTGGGTTCATGTCACCGTCTTTCATATCCGGAAATTCCGGAATCGCCAATTCACTCCGAGTTCGGAATGAATACCACTGGCAGGCTATGACATGTTCAATTAATTATGTGTGACTTGAGTGCTTATTTTTTAATTAATTTAATTACAAAATAGTGACAATTAGTTTTTCCTGATTGATGCGTTTAAATTAAAACAAACAGCGCATTCCTCGCTTATATATTCAGTATAATCATTTTTAAAAAACGAGACATTTGATCTTGATCAATAATAATAAAAAACCAAGAAGGATAACAATATTAAAGCAAATTTCTTTTTAGACTGAAATTTACTTAAACCTATAGATACAGAATCAGGTAAACAACAAAAAACAGAGTTAGATAAACTGTTTACAAAAGCATCACTCTTGGCGAACAAAAAACAAAAATCATTAATATCAATATCTTGAGATAAACAGACAAAAAGAATACGCTTAATTGAAAATAAAATGTTAACAAGTACACCTATTCTTTAGAGTAATGTTAAATAAATTAAGCATAAAAACACATATTTAATAAATGCTATTAATCAACAAAAAAAATAGTTTTGTAAATAAAGTAAGCAAGATTAAATGTGAAAATGAAATAATATTAATTGCATGCGTTAATTAAATTTAACCGACACTATTTGACTCTCAAAAATTCATGAGAGAAAGCCAAGTTAAAAATTAGTTTTTATTGCAATAAGAATTACCCCAATACCAGTCTGAAATTATAAAAACAATCTTCGGGAATCTGTTTCTTAAATCTACTGTTTCTTAAATCTATGAGTTTTTAGTTTGGAGTTGATAATTATGCACTCTCACCATGAAATTCTGAGTCCATTTACCCTTCCTAATGGCATACAACTTAAAAACCGTATCCTGATGGCACCAATGACCACTTGTACTGGTTATTTCGACGGTAGTGTGACCAATGAACTGGTTGAATATTATCGCGAACGCGCTGGCAGCATCGGTACGGTGATCGTTGAGTGTGGTTTCATCGATGACCGGGGGTTAGCATTCCCCGGCGCAATCGGTGTCGATCACGACAACAAAATCGAAGGGTTGGCAAAAATCGTCGAAGCCATTCAATCCAAAGGCTCTAAAGCCGTTTTACAGATCTATCACGGCGGCCGGATGGTCGAGCCTGAGTTGATTGGTGGCAGAGCACCGGTTGGGCCAAGCGCAATTGCCGCACCACGCGAAGGTGCAGCGACACCTGTCGCACTGACATCCGAAGAAGTGGATGACATGATCACCAAGTTTGGTGAAGGGGTTCGTCGCGCGATTAAAGCCGGCTTTGATGGTGTCGAAATTCACGGTGCCAACACTTACTTGATCCAGCAATTCTTCTCACCAAATTCAAATCAGCGTGATGATCAATGGGGCGGTTCTCGTGAAAATCGCGCCCGCTTCCCACTGGCGGTGCTGGAAATTACCCAGAAAATGGTACGCCAGTATGCCGACCCTTCTTTCATCATCGGTTATCGTTTCTCGCCGGAAGAGTTGGAAGTACCGGGTATTCGTTTCGATGACACCCTGTATTTGCTGGAACAACTCGCCGATCTCGGCTTGCATTACTTGCATTTCTCAATGGGCTATACATTGCGCCCATCGATTGTTGATAAGCACGATCTGACACCATTGATTCAGAAATATACCGCAATGCGTTCTGAAAAACTGGCACAGATCCCGATGGTTGGTGTTGGCGGTATCGTCAATAAATCTGATGCCGACGCCGCTATCGAACACGGTTATGACTTGGTTGCTGTGGGTAAAGCCTGTATCGCCTACCCTGACTGGACAGACCGTATCGCTCGTGGTGAAACGCTTGAGCTGTTCATCGACAGCACCCAACGGGAAGCGTTAACCATTCCTGAGCCGCTGTGGCGCTTCTCGCTGGTTGACGCCATGATCCGCGATCTGAGCAGCATGCCAACTGGCAAATTCAAAAGCGGCGTGTTCCAGGAAAAAATTCAGGATGAAACACATGAGCTGATGCTCAATGTGAGTCTGGAAACAGACAAAATTGCCAACATCGAGTTGGAAACGACTAATGATCTGGATGTCACTTTCACGACCAGTTTTGAAGAGATCCGTACCCGCATTCTGGATGCTAACACTCCGCATGTTGATGCAGTTTCTGGTGCGACGACACAAAGTGAAGCCGTGAAAAAAGCCGTGACCAAGGCGATGGCCAAATCTTGCAAAGCGATGGCATTGGAAGAAGGTGGCAGCCTGGAACCGCCTTGTTATGACGTGGTCGTGATCGGTAGCGGCGGCACGGGTTTAGCGGCAGCCATTCAAGCCAGTGACCGCGACGCCAGTGTGCTGTTAGTTGAAAAAATGCCAACGATTGGTGGTAACACCATTAAAGCCTCGGTTGGTATGAATGCAGCCGGCACCCGCTTCCAAAAATTAAAAGGTATTCATGACTGCAAAGAGAAGTTCTATCAGGAAAGTCTCAAAGGTGGCCATGGAACCAATAATCCGGAACTCCTACGTAGTTTTGTCGAGAATGCACCGGAAGCCATTGAGTGGCTGGCCGATCGTGGTATCGAGCTGAACGACATTACCATCACCGGTGGCATGAGCACCGATCGCACGCATCGCCCGGCTGACCGCTCTGCGGTGGGTGGTTTCCTGATCAGCGGTCTGCAACGCAACATTACTCAACGTGATATTGATGTAATGTTAGACACCGATGTGCTTGAGATCCTGATGGAAAACGGGGCAGTTAGTGGCCTGCGCGTGAAAAATGATGAAAATGAAGAACTGACTATTCGCGCGAAAAGTATCGTCATGGCAACCGGTGGTTTCAGTGCCAATCAGGAGATGGTGGTGAAGTACCGCCCTGATCTGAAAGGTTTCGTGACTACCAACCACAAAGGCGCGACCGGTACTGGTATTGCGCTGCTGGAACAAATTGGTGCCGGCACCGTGGATATGGGTGAAATTCAGATCCATCCGACGGTTGAACAAACCACGTCTTATCTGATCTCTGAGGCGATCCGTGGTGGTGGGGCCATTCTGGTCAATCAAAAAGGTGAACGTTTCTTCAACGAACTGGAAACGCGGGACAAAGTCTCTGCAGCGATCATCAACTTGCCAGAACATTACTCATACATCGTTTTTGATGAGCAGGTGCGCCGTAACAACAAAGCGGCCGATGAGTATATTGGCAAAGGATTTGTGGTCAGTGCTGATAGCCCACGCGTGTTGGCAGATAAACTGGGCCTCGACATGCATGCGTTTCTGGCAACATTAGAACGCTATAATCTCTTCGTTGAAAAACAGCACGATGCAGACTTTGGCCGCACCACAGCGCTGCGTCACCCGATTCATGAAGGCCCGTTCTACGCGATCCGTATCGCGCCGGGTGTGCATCACACTATGGGTGGCGTTACCATCAACGCCAACACAGAAGTGCTGGATGTGAACGGCAACGTGATCCCCGGTGTGTTTGCGGCGGGCGAAGTGGCTGGTGGTCTGCATGGCCGTAACCGGATCGGCGGTAATGCAGTCGCCGATGTCATCGTTTTCGGCACCATGGCGGGTCGCCACGCAGCGAACTGGGCAAAACGGTAATAACTGAAAGCCGGTGTGTTCCGTACAGCACATCGGCTTTATTCCTTCTATGATTTAGGGTGAACATGATGCCGGCAGAACAACGCGTTTATTCCTATTCTGCCGTGCTAATGGGCTCCCCCATCCTGCTAAAACTCTTTGAAGATGATCAACACGCCGCCGCTGCAGTTTTTCGTCTGATTAAACAACAAGAAAATCTGCTGACGGTTAATCGTGCTCAGTCTCAACTCATGGCCGTTAACCATGCAGCTGGTTTGCACCCTGTTGTAGTGAGCCAACCTGTCTTTGATTTGATCAGCCAAGCTAAAACCGTCAGTCTGCTTGCCGACAGTTGCTTTAATTTAACGATTGGCCCGCTGGTGAAACGATGGAAGATCGGGTTTTCTGGCAACACAGTGCCATCAGCATCAGAAATTCAATCACTGTTGCCACTCACTCGGCCAGAGCACGTGATCTTAGATCCACAAACTTGCTCGGTTTTTTTAGCGCAGCAAGGCATGGAGATCGATCTTGGTGCCATCGCGAAAGGCTATATTGCCGATCGCGTGCGTGATGAACTACATCGATTGGGCATTCACCATGCATTAATTAATTTAGGCGGCAATGTACTGACTGTGGGCGCACCGTTGCATGGTGCAACCTCATGGGCGATCGGGCTGAAGCGCCCCTTTGGAGAAACAGATGCAACCATTGGCGTGATCGATGTGGTAGCAAAATCGGTAGTGACATCGGGCGTTTATGAGCGCTATTTTGAAATTGACGGCAAGATTTACCATCACATTCTCGACCCGAAAACTGGTTATCCACTAGATAATGAGCTGCTGAGTGTAACAGTCATTTCGGATGATTCGATTGATGGCGATATCTAAACCACCCTGCTCTATGGCATGGGAGTCGAGAAAGCGCTGAATTACCTTGCTACCATTCCCCATATCGAAGCCATTTTTGTTACTAAACACAGGCAAGTTATTCTGTCATCGCAACGGCAGTTTAAATTTACGTTGCAGGATGACAGCTATCAGTAACTCTGACCACGATAGTGAATTTCTGCCGGTATTTGCTCAAGGATAAAGTCGATCAGTAATCGCAAACGGTGCGGCATGTTGACCCGATCACGATAAAGCAGATAAACCGGTCGCTTACGCCCCTGCCATTCAGGCAGCACTATCTGCAATTTTCCAGCCGCGATATAGGGCGCAACCATGGTTACAGGAAACAGCCCGATCCCTATTCCGGCCAGCACGGCGTTCATCGCTGTATGCAGATCATCCACCTTAAACCGCGCTTTAGCCGCCACATCAAAATTGAACTCTTCCTGCGTCACAGAATGAATGAGACGCCAGTGCTGAACCGGCTTAGAAACCACCACCGGATAATGTATAAGCGCCTGCGGGTGCGATAGTGAAACCTCTGAGTTCGTCGCCATTTCTGTGCTCATGCACAGGCAAAACGGGATATCAGTCAGGTGGCGGACAATCCAGTCTGGTGTTGTCATCTCGCCAACGCGGATCGCCAAATCAACGTGATTCTCGATCAAATCAATATTTTTATTCGATATGGTCAGTTCAATGTCAATCTGTGGATATTGCAGCATAAAACGGCTCAATAACGACACAAACCACTGCTGGGCAAGATTAATTGGCGCTGCAACGTGTAACTTGCCTTTTGCCGACTGTTTCGCGCTATAAAGCTGGTGCGTGATATCATTCAACTCGTCAAATAACG
>JAQUHG010000196.1 GCA_028683735.1 Tolumonas sp.
CGATAAAAGCGGTTAAACATGAAGGCTGCAATCGCACCAGCAATGATACCGCCTAACACGCCAGTGTTAGACATGTGTTCTACTGCAACAGCGTAATCGGGTGCAGCAGGGTCAAGACCCGCAATGAATGGTGCAGCGACCGTCATTGTCTTTGTCAAAATAGCGTAGCCAACAGTTGCGGCCAATGCTGCAACACCATCATTATTGGTAAAACCCAGCGCAACACCAATAGCGAAAATCAACGCCATATTACCAAAAACTGCACCACCAGCTTGCGCCATGATTTGTGATACCACTGCTGGTAACCAGCTGAAGTTGGCAGAACCGACACCAAGCAGGATACCTGCCACTGGCAATACCGATACTGGTAACATCAGTGATTTACCAATTTTTTGCAAATTTGCAAATGCGTTACTCATAAAAACTCCTGATGAGTGTTTGGATAAAAAAATCGGAATACTGAAAATGCAAAGATAGTTGATGAAAATCGAAGCATAAGTCGTAAGTTTGATTTTCGGTGCAGGAGGTTTAAAAGGCAATGCTCGGGATGTAAGTTATTATTAATAAGCTATTTTATAGTTTCTGGCTGTTTCTTTATATTTTCTAGTATTACTAAATACATCATATCGAAAGCAAATGTAACCGGTTTCTTTTCTTGTTTTTTGCTTCATATGAAACACAAAATAATTATATATAACTATCTGGGTATTAGTTTAATCATTAGTAATGGAATATTAATTTTTTTAAAATAGGAGTTATTTATTAAATGTCTTTTTAGAAATAAATTATTCTCCTAAATAAAAAACCCCTCCAGAGGAGGGGCTAAAGGTAGTACTAATTTTCTTATCAATTAATGGCTTTTAATCCACATATCCATATCAGTTTTAAGATTGTCTGATTTGGTACCGAAGATAGCCTGAACACCTGAGCCTGCTACAACAACACCTGCAGCACCTAGAGCTTTCAGTCTGGCTTGGTCAACTTTTGCAATTTCTTTCACGCTCACACGCAGACGGGTGATACATGCGTCCAGGTTAGTGATGTTGTCTTTACCGCCGAATGCATGAACCAGTTCACCAGACATTTCTGAAGCATCCATCGCCAGGTCTTCAGCTGTTTCTTCTTCACGACCAGGAGTTTTCAGATCCAGTGCTACGATTGCTACACGGAATACGGTGTAGTAAACAGCTGCGTAAATCAGACCGACAACTGGGAACATGATACCTTTAGTGGATTGAGAGAACAGTACTAAGAAGTCAATCAAACCATGAGAGAAGGTAGTGCCGTGTTTCATACCCAACAGAATCATTACTACGAACGCAGAGCCAGCCAGTAACGCATGGATTGCGTACAGTACAGGAGCAACGAACAAGAAAGCGAATTCGATTGGTTCAGTGATACCGGTCAGGAAAGAGGTCAGTGCAGCAGAGATCATGATACCGCCGATCTTTGCACGATGCTCTGGTTTAGCAGTGTGCCACATTGCGATTGCAGCAGCTGGCAGACCGTACATTTTGAACATGTAACCACCAGCCAGGTTGCCCGCAGTTGGGTCACCAGCGATGTAACGAGCGATTTCACCGTGGAATACTTGGCCAGTTGCATTGGTGTATTCGCCTACTTCGAAGAAGAATGGCGCATTCCAAATGTGATGCAGACCGAATGGGATCAGTGAACGTTCAACGACACCGTAGATACCGAATGCCAGAGCTGGGTTCTGGTAAGCAGCCCAATGAGAGAATGCTTTGATAGCACCACCGATTGGAGGCCATACGAACGCCAGCACTACACCAGCAGCGATGGCTACGATACCAGTTGATAGTGGAACGAAACGTTTACCGGCAAAGAAGCCCAAATATTCAGGCAATTGGATGCGGTAGAAACGGTTAAACATGTACGCAGCGATACCACCGGCGATAACACCACCCAGTACACCTACGTTTGATACGTTTTCTGCCTGCGCTGCAAAATCAGCTGCAGTAGGATCCAAACCAGCCAACAGTGGAGCAACAACTGTTACTGTTTTGGTCAGGATGAAATAACCGACAGCAGCAGCCAGACCTGCAACACCATCATTCTTAGTGAAACCAAGTGCAACACCGATAGCGAACAGCAGTGCCATGTTGCCGAAAACGGCACCACCAGCTTGTTCCATAACGGAAGACAGAGTGGCAGGCAGAACACTGAATTTAGCTGCACCGACGCCCAGCAGAATACCTGCTACAGGCAGTACGGATACAGGCAGCATCAGCGCCTTACCGACTTGTTGAAGATTTCCGAACAAATTTTTCATATTAGTGAGCTCCTGAGGAGTGTGCGTCCTGTTAATTTATTGAATACACGGGTTTCAAATTAAGTGAAAACCGCTTTTTATATTCTGTGTATTTCAACGAGGTTAATAATAGTGGAATTATTTAAATGAAGAAGGCAATAAATATAGAAACAGAATATGGATCACAAAGAAGATTGTTTCTTATTTGTCCCGAAAGAAACGATCTAACTAATTATGTAACTTACTATAAGTAATATGTTTTTTCATGTTGATTGGTTTCTTATTGTGTTTTATTGTTAATTAATATTTCTGATTGAAACTAAATGTAACAAATGAGTGAATGGTCTATTAGATATATTTGTTAGGGGACTAAACAGCTCGTGGGTTATAAATCTATATTGTGCTGGCTTTACGAGAATTAAAGTCCGGCAAAATAAATATTTTCTGCCAGACCTTACTTCGATAGTTATTTGTTATTCGAGAACATACGGCAATGGATGTATAGATAAAGATGATGCTTCATCATTTTCAATCCGAAATACTGTATCGGGTGCTGTATCGGATGGCAGAATGATACTGATTAGTAATTGCCCATTTTTTTGCCATACATCTAAGATTGTACCGCTTGAACGCCAATGCTCCCCTAATTGCCGCTCTACTACGCTATCAAAGGTCACGGTGCTGCTGGCAGTGCCATGCAGAATAAATAAAGCCCGATTATTTATGCCACGATATTTTGCTCGCGCAACTGTCTCCTGCCCGGTATAACAGCCTTTGGTGAAGCTGATGGCATTTAGAGCATGTAAATTAAGTGCTTGGGGAATGAACTCAGCTTGTGAGTTTTTATTCAGCTGAGGTAATCCGTCCAAAATATCCAGGCCCCACCAATCATTATGCGGCTGTTCTGGTAATGAGAGCTGAAGGGGATGAGCTTTTTGCGATAGCAATAACCAACGATCTTGCTTGATTTGGCATTTCACAATAGAGGTATCAAATTGCTCAAATGTGGCTATGTGAGTGTTGATCCACTCGTCGGTGCCTGTGCCTGCTGTGCCGATAATATAGAATTCATCGCTGACATCAGTGATGGTTAGCTTAGAAAATACTGCATATTTTTTCAGTTCAGCTAACTCGATTTCTGCCAGCTCTTTTTTATACATCAGTAGCAGATCTTGTTCCCGTTTGAACAATCGAAATGCTGCGAGTACTTTCCCTTTTGGATTGCAGTGGGCGCCAAGGCTGCTTTGTCCAGGTGTTAGGGCTGCAACATCACAAGTAACCTGACCATTTAGATATTTGACTGCATCAGGACCTTCTAACCGGATCACTGTTACGTCATCCAAATGATATACACTGGGCTCAGAAGGAAATAAAAGTCGTTCATTCATCATGGTTTTTTCCACATTGGGATGGTGATTCATGGTAAATAACGAGCTATTGTTTGTCAGCTTCTATTAGTAAGATTATCAAAGGAAATCATGGCATGAATGCGGAGTTGTCTAAGTTACGTTGGGCTTGTCGTCGGGGCATGCTTGAGTTGGATTCGATGCTGGCTCCCTTTTTGGAGCACCATTACCTTGATCTCTCTGTACCGTTGCAACAAGATTTCCAACGTTTGCTCGAGTGTTCAGATATGGAGTTATTTCGTTGTTTGTTACGGGCTGAAACGCCATCAGATACATCACTAGAATTGATTTTGGGAGTGATTCGTGAAAAACATCAGGCACGTTATTCGGGTTGAATCATCACATCATCACCAACTGTTTTTGCTGATTGGTCATATCATCCTTGGCTGGTTAGCTTGGTCCTCATTGCACGGTCATTTTTGGCTGTTGTTCTTTATTTTATGGGGATGCACACTTTTCTGGTCGTTATATCAGGCGAGCCATCGGCAATTTGTTTTGGAAATGCGCGGTGATGAAGTGTTTTGGGAGGGTAAGTTTTATCACATGACACCCGCATCAAGGGTTGGTTATGGATTTATCTGGTTGGTATTACAAGGTGGGCAGGGCGAAAAACGGCTCCATTTATGGTTGTTTTCAGACAGTATGGATGAGGCTGAATACCGCCGGATTGCCCGGCGGATCAATATGCGAACTCAGTAATCTCCTGGGATCAAAATAGTTGGCGTTGGATTATCCTGCTGTTCAGGGTAATCCAAATTGTAATGTAAGCCTCTGGACTCTTTACGCGCCATTGCAGAACGGACAATGAGTTCTGCAACTTGCAGCAGATTACGCAACTCAAGTAAATTATTCGATACCCGGAAGTTGGTGTAATACTCTTGTACTTCCTGCTTCAGTAAGTCAATTCGGCGTTTCGCCCGTTCCAGTCGTTTGTTGGTACGCACAATACCGACGTAATCCCACATGAAGAGCCGCAATTCATGCCAGTTATGCTGGATCACCACTTCTTCATCGGAATTACCGACTTGGCTTTCATCCCATGCTGGTAATGACGGTGGCATACTACTCATGGGCAAACGAGCTTTGATATCGTCAGCGGCAGATTGGGCAAAAACAATACATTCCAGTATTGAATTCGAGGCCATGCGGTTAGCACCATGTAACCCGGTGTATGACACTTCACCTATTGCATAAAGACCAGGAATGTCAGTTTGACCAAACTTGTCACTCATCACACCGCCACAGGTATAGTGTGCTGCGGGTACAACCGGTATTGGTTGTTTAGTGATATCAATACCAAGCTTCAGGCAGCGTTCATAAATAGTAGGGAAGTGTTTGCTAACAAATTCTGCCGGTTTATGGCTGATATCTAAAAACATGCAGTCAGCACCGAGGCGCTTCATTTCATAATCAATGGCTCGAGCGACAATATCGCGTGGCGCCAATTCTGCCCGCGGGTCAAAATCGGGCATGAAGCGAGAACCATCGGGGCGTTTTAATAAAGCCCCTTCACCGCGTAAAGCTTCGGTCAGCAGAAAATTGCGATCATCTGGATGGAAAAGTGTCGTTGGATGAAATTGATTAAATTCCATGTTGGCAACCCGACAGCCTGCTCGCCAAGCCATCGCAATACCATCACCAGAGCTGACATCCGGATTAGAGGTATATTGATATACTTTTGACGCACCCCCCGTAGCTAACGCAACAAAACGGGCTTTTACTGTTTCAACCTGTTCTTTGGTCCGATTCCAAATGTAGGCACCAAGAATGCGGTTTCCCGGAATACCCAGTTTGCGGGTTGTGATCAGATCAACCGCATTAAAGCGTTCCATTAACTGAATATTTGGATGTTGGCGCACGCGGTCAACGAGTGTGACTTCAACCGATTTTCCTGTGGAATCGGCTGAATGGAAAATCCGCCGGTGACTGTGACCACCTTCGCGGGTTAAATGATAAGCTGGTTCGCCATCTTCTGAGGTCGCTTCTTCTTTATCGAAGGGCACCCCTTGCTGAATTAGCCAATCAATCGATTCTTTGGCATTTTCTGCGGTAAATTCAACAATGGCTTTATCACATAAACCAGCTCCCGCGATCAGCGTGTCATTCACGTGAGATTCGACGCTATCTGTCTCTTCAGCAACAGCAGCGATGCCTCCCTGGGCATAATAGGTAGCCCCTTCACTTAAGGGCCCTTTGCTCAATACCATCACTTTTGCATGATCTGCTAAGCGTAATGCTAAAGTGAGGCCTGCGGCACCACTGCCAATGATCAAAACATCGCAGGAGTATTCAACATTCTGTTTCATAAGTATCATTGGCCTTGATGAGGAAAGCTTTATACTAGCCCAACTGATGGTCAGGTACAGCCCGGATCACGTTTTTTTGCGGAGAATAGAACTTTTCTCCAAAAATACTGTCTGAATAAGAGTGCTACTTCGGGCCGATAGTGAAAATTTGGAGGAAATCGGCGTCGATATGAGCGATATAGAGATCGATCAACGGTTAGTTGAACGAGTGCAACATGGTGATAAACAAGCATTTAACCTGTTGGTAACAAAATACCAACGTAAGATCATGAATCTGGTTAGCCGCTATGTGAGTAACCCGAG
>JAQUHG010000197.1 GCA_028683735.1 Tolumonas sp.
TGGATTTGCAACACCAAATGCATTTGATGGAACACTTACACCAACAAACCCGTGCTAAAAACTGGGTGACGTTGGTGGTGCTGCATGATCTGAATCTGGCCGCGCAATTTGCCGATCAACTGATTGTGTTGGCGGATAATCGTTTACAGGCGTTTGGTTCACCTGCCGAAGTATTGACTTCGGAACTGATTACTCGCTTGTACCAGGTGCCGGTAGATATTCATCATGATCGGGATGGACTGCCTTATATCCGCACCTTAAGACAAGCGTGTTGAGTTCATGATGGTGTTTCGCGCTGGGCTCGATAGCTGGCGGGCGCTCAGCCCGGCGGCGCGCGTGCTGGTCACCAACGGTTTGGCATTCAACCTTGGTTTTTACATGATGATGCCTTATCTCGCACAGCATCTGGGCGGCACCTTGGGGCTGGCCGGATGGGCAAGCGGGCTGATCATGGGCATGCGAGTGTTCAGTCAGCAGGGTTTGTTTCTGCTCGGTGGCACGTTGGGTGATCGCATTGGTTATCGTCCTGCCATTATCTGGGGTTGTCTTGTTCGCTCATTTGGATTTGCACTGCTGGGGTGGGCGGAACATCTGCCTCTCTTGCTGTTGGCGGCGTTTCTGACGGGGTTTGCAGGCGCGTTATTTACCCCCTGCGCGCAAGCCTATCTGGCGGCGGAATGTCGTGATCCGAACCAGCGGCAGCAAGCATTCGCACTACATAATCTGGCAAGTGAAGCCGGTATGCTGCTGGGCCCGCTGGTCGGCCTGTTACTGACTAATCTGAGTTACACCGTGACCGGATTAGTTTCCGGTGGCGTGTTTTTCCTGCTGACCGGCCTGCAATGGTTTTATCTGCCAAAGCTGGTGGAACCAATGAAAGCAGTGAAAACACGTGTGTTGCAGCAGTGGCATGGTATTGTGAGAAATCGTTCTTTTCTGCACTTTACGCTGTTTTCTGCGGCGTATGGTGTCTTGTTCCATCAGCTCTATTTATCCGTACCGGCATTTATTCAAAGTCAGCATCAGACCGCCGGTTTACTCGGCAGTGTTTTCACCATCACGGCATTGATTGGGGTTGTGCTACAACTTCCGGCGAGTCAATGGGTGCAACGCAGCCTCGGTATGCCTCGGGCGATTGGACTTGGTTTGGCGGTGATGGGGCTGAGTTATCTGATGATGAGCTGGCTCGGTCACTGGCCGATATTGGCGAGCATCATGCAGGCAGTGTTGTTTTCGCTGGGTTCAATCCTCTGTTATCCGCTATTTTCTGCTCGTTTACCGCATTATGCACCGTCAGATCAGTTGGGTAGTTATTACGGTTTTTATGCCAGTTTGGGTGGGTGTGTCGCGTTACTGAGTAATTTGATGATCGGAAGCCTGCTGGGCGCTGCTGGTTCGGTGCCCCCCGTCTTTATCTGGTACGGGTTGACGGTATGTGGGGTGGGCTCAGGCTGGTTGTTGCATCGGCAACTTAGTCAGGAAATGGGACGCGAACCAGGACTCAGCAGGTTGCGGGAAGAGTAATGGCAGGCCTGTTTTTTCGGAACGCGTCTGTTTATGTTCTATGATTTTGAGAGGTAGCGGTTCAGTGTAAGGCTGACAAACATGGGGAAAAACCGGTTAGAAGCTTTTTTTGATGGTGTGGTGGCCATCATCATCACCGTTATGGTGCTGGAAATGAAAGTGCCGCACGGTGACAGTCTGGATGCCTTAATACCGCTGCTTCCGGTGGTCTTAAGTTATGTGCTGAGTTTTATCTATCTGGGGATCTACTGGAATAACCATCATCATATGTTGCACACCTGTAAGCAGGTAACCGGGGCTATGTTGTGGGCTAATCTGCATCTGCTATTTTGGTTATCCCTGATCCCGTTTACAACCGGTTGGATGGGTGAGAATCATTTTGCCCGTGTTCCTGCGGCGCTGTATGGTTTGGTACTGCTGATGGCATCGATCGCATACAGGATATTGCAACAACAAATTATCGTCTCGCAAGGTGAACACTCCATTTTGCAACAAGCGATAGGTAAAGATTGGAAGGGACGATTATCTCCCGTGTTATATGCTACGGGTATGCTGTCAGCCTACTTGTCACAATGGTTGGCGGTGGCGGTTTATATTGGTGTTGCGCTGGTGTGGCTGGTGCCGGATCGGCGAATTGAACGCATGACCCGCCTCGAATAGCTGACTATTTCAGTCGGAAATATTTTTTATCAACCTGACACGGATCGCCTATCGTTATAGATAGACACCGATTTGTGCATTAGTTGATGGAGTCGAACATGAACCAATCGTTAGACAGGCAGGCCTTGGAACAGGTCTTTTTCAATGCCCGCACTTTCAATAAATTTACGTCACAGGAAGTGCCGGATGCGTTGATCCTGCAACTCTATGAGCTGATGAAATGGGGGCCGACTTCGATGAACTGTCAGCCGGGTCATTATGTGTTTATTAAGAGTCAGGAAGCGAAACAACGACTGAAGAGTGCGCTGATGCCGGGGAATCAGGACAAAACCATGGCCGCACCCGCGACGGTGATTGTGGCATTCGACACGCAATTTTATACACATCTGCCGCTGCAATTTCCGGCTAATCCGAATGCACAGGCGATGTTTGAAGCCAACCCGGAAATGAGCCGGACCACTGCGCTGAGAAACGGCACCTTACAGGGTGGCTATCTGATTCTGGCGGCGCGCATGCTGGGTTTGGATTGTGGCCCGATGAGCGGTTTCAACAATCAGATGGTCGATCAGACCTTCTTTCCCGATGGGCGTTACAAATCGAATTTTCTGATCAATATCGGCTATGGTGATGCCTCCGGGAATTACCCGCGAGGGCCAAGGCTCACGTTTGCCGAAGCGGTGGACATTATTTAATTTATCCGGTGACATGCGCACGACCATTACCTTTAAACCGGTATTTTGCGGCACAGAGGTGTATATCGAACAGATCGGGGTGCCGGAAGTGCTCCCGGTTGAAGCCGAAGTGACTAACGAACCCTAAGCTGCGCACAGAAGAGTTATTGGTACATAACCTCCGTCAGCTCATTGATGATGGATGGCATGGTTGCTCGCATCAGCTCAACAAAACGACGTAATTTAGCCGGATAAAAACGGGCGTACGGATAGACGATATACACGGGCAATGGGGCTGCTTGCCACTCTGGCAGCAGATGGACCAAACGTCCGAGGGCAATTTCTTCTGATAATAACCAGGCTGAGCCTACACATACACCTAAGCTCCGAACTGCCGCGCTGCGTAAGGCATACAGGCTGTCGGTGCTCATACGTGGTTGAATGGCGATGCGTTGATTCTCGCCGGTTTTTGTGTGGGTCAGCGTAATGTCATTACGGTAGTAGGTTTGCAAGGCTAACCATGGCAGGTTGGTTAACTCGCCGGCATGTGTTGGTAGCTCAGCTCCGGCTAGTAAGGCCGGAGAGGCGGCCACGATCCGCGGTACTTCGGCGAGTTTGATGGCCACCATCGCTGGATCACGCACTTCGCCCACCTGAATGGCACAGTCGATCCCAGCGGCAATAAAATCAGCGATTGCCCGATCATCATGCAATAGCCACTCAATGCTGATTTTTTTATGTTGCTGCAGAAAATCAGCTAGCGGCGCAACTAACACGTCTTGCCCAAACGCATGCGGGGCGAGTACTCGCAGCAGACCTTCCGGTTCTTCATTATCACCCCGTAATTCAGATTCGAAAGATGCCCAGGTTGCCAGCAACTCTTTCGCCCGGGCAAAACAGCGTTCACCGTCTTCCGTCAGCCGCATCATATGGGTGGAACGTTGCAACAAGCGCACTCCCAGTGATTGCTCAAAGGTTTTTAAGCGGCGGCTAATGGTGGGTTGGGTCGTGTGCATCTGGGTTGCGGCGGCAGACAGGCTGCCTGCTTCGACAATGCGCACAAACGTGTTCAGTAGTTCAAGGCGGTCGGTTAAACCATGGGTGGCGGTGTTGGCTGGATGTGAAGTTGCGGTACTCTCTTCCGGTTTGTTCATCGTACACCCGAATTGAATGGTTATACGTTAAATGTATAACAAATGTGCAAAGCGTGGTACTACACCCAGCGCTATTCCTTGCGCAAACTGATATGCAAGGTTTAACTCATCAGGTAAATATCATGACTTCCATACAGAATATGAATGTGAACGATAAAATTACGCAACAACAAACAATATCCGTCAATGCCGGGACTGCGGTGCAACGTCATCTCAAAGCATCGTTGATTTTTTTATTGGCAACTGGCGCTGGGTTGGCGGTGGCCTCGTTGTATTACAGTCAACCCATGTTAGGTGTGTTGGGGGCGAGTATCGGTGCTTCCGATCGGGCCGTTGGTTTTGTACCCACGCTGACTCAATTGGGTTATGCATTGGGTATTTTATTTTTGGCGCCACTGGGTGATCGTTATGACCGGCGGCGGATTATTTTGCTGAAAGGTGTTGTGTTGCTGCTGGCATTATTGCTGGCTGCCTGTGCGCCGGGTATCGGTCTGTTATTGGTAGCGAGTCTGATTATCGGGCTGTCAGCTACCATGGCGCAGGATATCGTACCGGCGGCAGCCACACTGGCGCCGGAAGCGCATCGCGGCAAGGTTGTCGGTACGGTGATGACCGGTTTATTGCTGGGTATTTTGTTGTCTCGCGTGGTCAGTGGTTTTGTTGCCGATCATTTTGGCTGGCGGATCATGTTCGTGGCGGCGGCCATCAGCATTGCGCTGATCTTGCTGGCGATCTGGCGTGGTTTGCCTAATTTCAAACCAACGACACAATTATCGTATTCTGCCTTATTAGCTTCGCTGGCGGGTCTTTGGTTGCAACATAGTGCGCTGCGGCGTGCCGCGATTGCGCAGGGTCTGATTTCAATTGGTTTCAGTGCGTTCTGGTCGACGCTGGCGGTGATGTTGCACGCAGCGCCTTTTCATCTGGGAAGTGCGGCGGCAGGTGCGTTTGGTTTAGCCGGTGCGGCAGGTGCCTTGGCGGCACCGATTGCCGGGCGCATTGCCGATCGTCGTGGCCCCGAGTTGGTCACCCGGGTAGGTATTGCGCTGGTAGCGTTATCTTTTGTGGCGATGATTTTCTTACCGCTGTTGACGATGCAGGCCCAGCTTTGGCTGCTGGTAGTTAGCGCGATTGGTTTTGATTTGGGCGTGCAAGCCACATTGATTGCGCATCAAACCATCGTCTATAGCATTGACCCTGGTGCGCGCAGCCGTCTGAATGCCGTATTGTTTGTCGGTATGTTTATTGGCATGGCGATCGGGGCTGCTTCGGGCAGTTTATTGCTGGCGCAATGGGGCTGGCGCGCGGTGACTGTGTTAGCCATCATCACCGCACTTATGGCGTTGCTCGTGCGGATGTGGCCAAAAAGTAGATAGGGTCAGTAACATCAACTTGATGGGGTAGTGGCATAAAAAACAGCCCTAACGGGCTGTTTTCATATTGAGCGAAGAAAAAACCGTCAGCCAACCACGCCGGCCCGCTCCAGCATGGCATGCAGTAGCACGTTGGCACCCGCGGTGACTTGTTCCGGTTGCGTGTCTTCAATTTCGTTATGGCTGATGCCATCTTTACACGGAATGAAAATCATACCGGTTGGGGCCAGCCCTGCCATATACACCGCATCGTGACCGGCACCGGAGACGATATCCATGTTGGAATAACCCAGTTTACCGGCCGCTCGTCGTACGGCATCTTTACAGTCGGAATGGAATGGCACGGCAGGGTAGTCAGAAACCAGTTTAATGGCGATGCTTAAACCCGTTTCAGCTTCCGTCTGTTTGGCAAAATCACGGATCGCGGCATCCATCTCATCGACCAGTGCATCGGTCATGTTACGGAAATCAATCGAGAATTTGACCTGACCGGGAATGACGTTACGGCTGTTTGGGAACACCTGCACCATACCCACTGTGCCACGGCCATGCGGCCCGAAACGGTGGGCGATGGCCACGACCTCTTGCATCACCTTGGCGGAGACCTGCATGGCATCTTTGCGCAGTGCCATCGGCGTGGGGCCGGCGTGCGCTTCCATGCCGGTTACCACACAGTGATACCAGCGAATGCCCAACACCGCTTCCACCACACCGATGGTGATGCCTTCCTCTTCCAAAATCGGCCCTTGCTCGATATGCGATTCAAAATAGGCGCCAATCGGGTGTTCGCCCGGGGTTTCCGTGCCGATATAGCCGATCTTTTCCAACTCG
>JAQUHG010000198.1 GCA_028683735.1 Tolumonas sp.
GAGGTGGCGTCAAGCACGGCAAATTTCAAAGAAGAACTGCCGCAGTTAAGTACAAGAACCAACTTGTCACTCATTCACTAATCCTAAATTATGGGTTTCTAACAATACAGTTACGGATATGTTTAAATTTTGTTAAACATAGGCAGCAAATATAGCATATGCTTATGTCAGGATCCCACTGTTTACCACTTATTAAGGCAATCAATAGACCCAAACTAAGTGGTGTATATTTTCTGTTAAAACGCGAGGTTTTAAGCCGCGAAGAATACAGTGGAAGCCTCGAAACAACAAAGATTTCTTATTTACTTAACTGTGAGTTAAAGTTAGAAAATTGGCGGAAAGGGGGAAGTAGTATGAAATCTTTCGGCAAGACTCTGACACATGGTTCCGACTATTCTTCTGTCTGGCCTTCACAACCCGAACTCGCGCCTATTTTCCCTGAGCAACGCGTGATTTATCTGCTCAATTGGGGGAAGCGAATTATCCCTGCATTGATTGTCTTGAGTGGTTGTTTGCAATTGCAGTGGGGGAATGCGGCACATTGGCCAACGTTCATTGCAAGTTGCCTGTTTGCGTTGAGTTTACCGGTACAGGGCTATTACTGGCTGGGACGACGGGCGGATACACAATTGCCACCCTCGTTGTCTCGTTGGTATTTTGATATTAATCAGAAGATGAATTGCACACCAGCAGTCAACCGACCCAGTTATTTTGACTTGGCAACAACACTGCGCAAAGCATTTGAGCAACTGGATCGGGTGTTTTTGTTTCAGTAATTAATAGGTGGCTTTAATGCCATAAGAAACCAGAATTTCTTTCAGGTGTTCCATGACTTCTTTTTTGGGAGGATGAACGCCTTCTAACTCGTATTTTTCACCCATCGCTGTCCATTTATGCTTGCCTAATTCGTGGTAGGGGAGCATTTCTACTTTTTCTACTTTACCTTCCAGTTCATCCCGGATGAATGCACCCAGAGCGTGTGCACCAGCATCATCATCACTCCAGCCTGGCACCACAACATAACGGATCCATATTGTTTTGCCTTTCTTGGCCAGATAACGAGCAAACTCCAGACAATATTTATTGCTGACATGAGTTAGCGGAATATGAATATCGTCGTTCATATGCTTGATATCTAACATCACCAGATCAGTTTGATCCAATAATGCATCTAATTCAGCATCGTAATGACGGATAAAACCGTTAGTGTCGAGGCAGGTATGAATGCCTTGCGCTTTACAGGCTTTAAACCACTCGGTGACAAATTCTTTTTGTAGCGTCGCTTCGCCACCAGATGCCGTAACACCACCCCCAGAGGATTTCATATACTGACGATATGCCAATAAGTCTTTCATCAGATCGTCGACAGTGACTTCTTTACCACCTTCGGTATCCCAGGTGTCACGGTTATGACAATATTTACAGCGCATCAAACAGCCCTGCATAAACGCGATGAAACGGATCCCCGGGCCATCCACTGTTCCGCAAGTTTCAATAGAATGAATACGGCCTTTAATTGTCATAGTTAACTCCAGAATACTTCTTTATTAGTTCTCATTTTATTACAGATTGATACGCTGAGCACGGAGACATAGTTCAAAGCTGGATATTAATCCATAAAAAAACCCCGACTGTTGCCAGCCGGGGTTTTTTACAGAACAGCGCAGATTACATGGACTGTGTGAAAGTACGAGTAATAACGTCTTGCTGTTGTTCTTTAGTCAGTGAGTTGAAACGCACTGCATAACCAGATACACGGATAGTCAGCTGAGGATATTTCTCAGGATTTTCCATTGCGTCCAGCAGCATTTCACGGTTCATTACGTTCACGTTCAGGTGTTGACCACCTTCGATGTTCGTTTCGTGATGGAAGTAACCGTCCATCAGACCAACCAGGTTGGCTTTCTGAGCATCAGTTTCTTTACCCAGCGCATTTGGAACGATAGAGAAGGTATAAGAAATACCGTCTTTTGCGTAAGCAAATGGCAGCTTAGCAACTGAAGTCAGCGATGCTACTGCACCTTTCTGATCACGACCGTGCATTGGGTTAGCGCCTGGGCCAAACGGAGCACCAGCACGACGACCATCAGGAGTGTTACCAGTTTTCTTACCATATACCACGTTAGAGGTAATGGTCAGCACTGACTGAGTTGGGATCGCATTGCGGTAAGTTTTGCGATGTTGGATCTTAGTCATGAAACGTTCAACCAGATCACAAGCGATGCTGTCTACGCGCTCATCATTGTTACCAAATTGTGGGTATTCACCTTCGATTTCGAAGTCAACAGCGATGCCGTCTTCGTCACGAACAGGTTTAACTTTCGCATATTTGATAGCAGACAGAGAGTCAGCAGTGATAGACAGACCCGCAATACCACACGCCATAGTACGGATCACGTCACGATCATGCAGCGCCAGCTGAATTGCTTCGTAGCTGTATTTGTCGTGCATGTAGTGGATGATGTTTAGTGCGGTGACGTACTGAGTTGCCAACCAGTCCATGAAATGGTCCAGACGGTCCATAACATCGTCGTAATCCAAGTATTCAGATTTAACTGGCTCAGTTTTTGGACCAACTTGGATTTTCAGTTTTTCGTCCATACCGCCATTGATTGCGTACAGCATGGTTTTTGCCAGGTTTGCACGGGCGCCGAAGAACTGCATTTGTTTACCGATCACCATTGGTGATACGCAACAAGCGATAGCATAGTCATCGTTGTTGAAATCGTTACGCATCAGGTCATCGTTTTCGTACTGAACTGAAGAAGTATCGATAGATACTTTAGCGCAGTATTTTTTGAAGCCCATTGGCAGGTCTTCAGACCACAGGATGGTCATGTTTGGCTCAGGAGATGGGCCCATGGTGTACAGTGTGTTCAGGTAACGGAAAGAAGATTTAGTTACCAGAGTACGACCGTCAACACCCATACCACCCAGAGATTCTGTTGCCCAAATTGGGTCGCCAGAGAACAGTGTGTCGTATTCAGGAGTTCGCAGGAAACGCACCATACGCAGTTTCATGATCAGGTGATCGATGATTTCCTGAGCGTCAGCTTCAGTCAACAGACCTTTCTGGATGTCACGTTCAAAGTATACGTCCAAGAAAGTTGCAGTACGGCCGAAAGACATTGCGGCACCGTTCTGGCTCTTAACTGCGCCCAGGTAGCCGAAGTAAGTCCATTGTACTGCTTCTTGAGCTGTAGTTGCTGGACCAGAAATATCGCAACCGTATTTAGCGGCCATGATTTTCAGCTGGTTCAGTGCACGGTGTTGTTCAGAGATTTCTTCACGCAGACGGATAGTTGCTTCCAGATCTTCGCCAGCTTCCATTTTTGCTTGCAGAGATTTGAACTGAGCCAGTTTGTCTGCCATCAGGAAGTCAATACCGTACAGTGCTACACGACGGTAATCACCGATGATACGGCCACGGCCATACGCATCAGGCAAACCGGTGATAACACCAGATTTACGACAGTTCAGGATGTCTTTGGTGTAAACATCAAATACGCCCTGGTTGTGGGTTTTACGGTATTCAGTGAAGATTTTCTTAACTTGTGGATCCAGTTTACGGCCGTAAACTTCACAAGAGCCTTCAACCATTTTAATACCACCGAAAGCGACGATAGCGCGTTTCAATGGTTTTTCAGTCTGCAGACCAACGATCTTTTCCAGATCTTTGTTGATATAGCCAGCATCATGAGAAGTGATGGTTGACGGCAGGTCAGTATCAAAGTCTACAGGAGCGTGAGTGCGGTTTTCTTCCTTGATGCCTTCCATAACCTGTTCCCACAGCTTAGCTGTAGCATCAGATTCACCAGCCAGGAAGGACTCGTCACCCTCATAAGGGGTGTAGTTTTTCTGGATGAAATCACGGGTGTTTACTTCTGACTGCCATGCACCAGGAGCAAAACCTTCCCAAGCTTTCAGACATTTTTCACTTAACTCTGCCATTTTTTCATTACCTCTTCGGTATTGATGTATGAATTTCCGGTGTTAACACTAAAACGATATTAATGATGACGACGGAAAATGAACCAGTATGTAAGACCAACCATTACACCACCGCCAATAATATTGCCGATAGTGACAGGGATAAGATTATTAATAACAAAATTTTGAATCGTCAGATCTGCATAAGCTGATTGCTGAACGCCAATCGCGGTCCAGAATTCAGGTGCTGCAAAATTCTCAATTGCAATGCCAACGGGGATCATGAACATGTTGGCAATGCTATGTTCAAAACCAGATGCCACGAACATGGCAACAGGCAGAATCATAATTAATGCTTTGTCGGTCATGGTGCGGCCACCAAACGCCATCCATGCAGCCAGACACACCATCAGATTACACATAATGCCTAAAGCAACTGCTTCGATGAATGTATGATGAATTTTATGCTGTGCTACAGATAATGCAACTTTGCCCCATTGACCTTCACCGGCAGTATATTGACTACCTAACATAATGAGGGCAACGATTAACAAACCGCCCACTAAGTTACCGAAGTAGACTATACCCCAGTTTTTCAGCATTTGACCCCAGGTGATGCGATTTGCTGCACGAGCCACAATAGTAAGTGTAGTTGAAGTGAATAATTCACCACCCAACAATACACATAAAATCAAACCTAACGAGAAGCAGATACCGCCAACCAGTTTATTGTTGCCAGTTGAAATCGCGGTAATGTAGAAAACAAAGGCTATAGCAATAAAAGCACCGGCAGTAATAGCCAGAGTGAATGCTTTAGCGGCGGGTTTGGTTGCTTTACCATGGACGATGTCTTCAGCTACTGCGGCAATTGCTTCAGGTTTCAGACAATCAAAAGGAGATTCTGCTTTCACGGAATTTACACCTGTAAGTCACTATATTGACGTAATGATAGCAACAATGATTTCCCGCAAAATTGCTCCAGATCAAATCTCTCCAGTCATCATGTAATTTTATTACATTTAATTAGATGAAAGCCGGATGTTATTTGTTCAGTTTACTGAGCGTCGTGTTGTTGCTATTACTTGGTGCAAAGTATACGGCTCAGTGGTTCTGAGCCGTAATTATATTAATTAAATAAATAAAATCAGTCAGTTATTTGTTTTTTGTAATTTAATTGTTGCTGTTCGTGAAACGTTTGTTTGGCTTTCTGGAGTTTATCATAGGCCTGTAATAGCTTTTGATGGCTTTTGAAAGTTTGCAACGTAGAATCAGCAACTTGCAATCCAGAGAAGCGTTCAGTGCTTTGAATGTGAGCCCATGCTTGGCGAACAATATCTTCACCAAACATGCGATTGAAAGCGGTTAAATACTGTTCTGGATCGCGCTCTTCATCGAGGAATAACTCCAGACTCGCATTCAGGCAACGGAAAAATAGCGCTCGTTCAGCAGAAAAGACGGAACTGTTGAAGTCCAGTGTCCAGCCTGACCATTCTTGTGCTAATTCCAATTCGCCGGCGGCTAGTGCCAGCAGACATTTCAATTCACCCACACGCAGAGTATGCCACGCCGTGCCTTTATCTGCTGCGATACCTAATAATTCGCGCACGCGAGTCTGGTCATCAAAACCTTCTTCATCTAATTGATCGAAGAGGGCGAGATACTCTTCTTGTTCCCACTCACTGCCCGGCAGGCTGAGAATGGTATCACGCAGATGACTACCCATATTGTTGTTGGCATACAGTAAATCTTCTGCCGGATAAATATCTGACATTCCGGGTACCAGAATTCGGCAAGCGTAGACGCCAAGATGTTCATAGTCAGCGATATACACAGGCTGTTTTAGTTCATCAAAAATGGCTAACAGACCATAGAATTCTTTTTCTGTTGAACCCGAGAAATCCCAATCCACAAATTCGTAATCTGCTGAATCGGTAAAGAGATCCCAGCTGATCAGCCCTGATGAATCAATAAAATGTGTTTCCAGATTGTGCTGGTCAGCGACATCATCATTATTGAAAGATGGCGGTGCGAAGACATCCAGATCTTTCAGGCCTCGGCCTTGCAGCAACTCTGTCACGGTACGTTCAAAAGCAACTTCAAATTGTG
Organism: Tolumonas sp.; assembly: GCA_028683735.1. Taxonomy (GTDB): domain Bacteria; phylum Pseudomonadota; class Gammaproteobacteria; order Enterobacterales; family Aeromonadaceae; genus Tolumonas. The sequence goes on from JAQUHG010000198.1 coordinate 6,037, forward strand.
GATGTGCGCCGAATGATGCGAAGCAAGTGCTGTTTTGTGGGTTGAATAATACAACACAGATAACCGGGAACTGACCACCTAATGATGCGTCA
>JAQUHG010000016.1 GCA_028683735.1 Tolumonas sp.
CAGACAGTGAAACAAGTTCCACAACACAAAGGGCTGGGTTTTAGCTATTGGGAACCGGATTTTATTCCCGTAGCGGGTGCAGGTTGGAAAAAAGGGGCCGGTGATGAATGGGATAATGTCACCTTGTTTGATTTTCATGGCAATGCGTTACCCGTGTTGCATGCACTAAAACAAGAGGCGGCTCATGAGTGATTTTGTGCGGGGTGCGGACATTTCGCAATTGCCACAATTGGAACATGAAGGAACGCGCTACTTTCTGGCTGGCAAAGAGATGGATTGTCTGGACATCCTGCGCCAGCAGGGTATCAACGCTGTTCGGATCAAGGTATGGAATGATCCTGGAAACCCGGATTTTTTTCCCGCCAATCAGGGCGATCGGCTGGCCTTTAATAGCCCAGAGCAGGTGATAAAGCTTGCTCAGCGCGCCTCGGCGCTGGGTTTTTGTATTATGATCGATTTCCATTACAGCGATTGGTGGGCTGATCCGCAAAAGCAGTTTATGCCGCATGCCTGGCAAGGTTTATCACTGGAAGCGGTGGCCGAGCAGTTATCTCTTTTTACCTTAGATGTACTACAGCGGTTACGAGACGCGGGTGTCACCGTGGAGTGGGTGCAAATCGGTAATGAAATTACGCATGGTATGCTGTGGCCGATGGCCTTTGTGCCGGGGAATTGGCCCGCGTTGGCACAGTTACTCATCGCCGGTGCTACTGCGGTTAGAGAATTTGATCCAGATTGCCAGATCGTACTGCATTTGGATGCCGGTGCGGACCATGAGCTTTACCGCCGCTGGTTTAATGAAGCCATTGCCAGAAAGGTGCCGTTTGATGTCATTGGGCTCTCTTTTTATCCCTGCTGGCACGGTAGTCTGGCGTTGTTGAGTGATAACTTAAATGCGCTGGCACAGTGTTATGGTAAGTCGCTGATCGTGGTAGAAACGGCATATCCACGCATTCTTGATCCTAAGAAAAATCATCACTGGCTGATCCAGCATTGCGGATCTGAACCCTTTCCTGCTACGGAAGATGGGCAAGCACAATTTCTGCAGGCACTGAGCCGTAGCGTGCGTTCGGTGGCGGGCGGGCTTGGAGCGGGGGTGTTTTATTGGGAACCAGCCATGATCCCGTCGCCAATGTGTCTGGAGCAGCATTCGGTTTGGGAAAACGTGACACTATTTGATGAACATGGTGTTGCGTTATCGTCACTGGCGGCGTTTGGGTGTAGTTGAATGAGTAAATAAGTGATCAGCCGGTACCATGGAATTGGGCACCGGCTTTTTGGTTATTAATAATTAAGCAGGAATGCGTCCATCGCGTAGGTCGGTTTACCGCTGTTATCCATTAAACCGAGTGAATAACTTTGCCAGCCGTTGTAGCTTTCCGGTTCCCAATAAAAGACACCCAATCCTTTACCATTAGGAATGGCAGCCATTTTTTTCAGCATATCGGCGATGGTGTCATAGCTGTTTTTAGGGTCATCCCACGGCATGCCGACTTCGACAATCATCACTTCTTTATTGTAGCGGCTGACCATGTCGGCCAAGTTGTCATAACAGAGATTATCCATAGCGAACCAGTCACCGTTGCCGGTCTGGGTTGGGTAAATCGAAGCGCCAACCACATCCCATTTCGCGCCGTTGTTTTTCAGGCCATCAAACATCCAGCGATAGAGGCTGTTATTTTCACAGTTCGCCAGATGAACGATCACTTTTGTGGAACTATTAACCGCTTTTACGGCGTCATACCCACTGTTGATTAGCCAGGCAAAGTTTTTCATGTTCACGGAGGCTTTGCCGTCGCTCCATAACATCCCGTTATTGGTTTCATTACCCACTTGCACCCATTTCGGCGTGATGCCGGCATTTTTCAGTGTGGTCAGTGAGTTATATGTGTGCCAGTAGACATTCGACATCAGCTGATCAAAGGTATAGCTCGACCATGCCGCGGGTTTCGTTTGGTGTGCCGGATCGGCCCAGGTATCACTGTAGTGAAAATCGATCATGACATCGAAACCGGCTGCTTTAGCGCGTTTGGCTTTGGTGACCACATCGGTGATGTTACTCCAGCCGGCACTTGGGTTAACCCATACCCGCAAACGAACGGCATTCATACCGTGGGCTTTCAGGATGGGGAATAAATCTTGTTGCTTACCACTGTCGTTATAAAATTTGTAGCCTGATTTTTCCATTTGCGTTAACCAGCTAACATCAGCGCCTTTGACCATGGCCTGGCTTCCGGTGTGATAGAGCATCGACATGCCCAAAACTACGGCGCTAAACGTTTTTAATTTCATCTTTAACACTCCTGTTTTGCTGTTTGCTCCGAGCTTCCGAATGCTCATGCCAGACGGTATTAGCTAAATTAATCGACTGAATGACAGAGGCTGGGGTAGGGATGGAGATAAAGAGCGGGTCTCTTTATCTCCGGGGGATTAATTTGCTTTTTTAACGGTCACTAACACTTTTTTCTCATCGCGGCGGTCAAGATAGAAAGCGTAAACACCATCGGCTGCCGGTGTGAATTTCATGTCGCTCCATTGGTAACCAGCTTTGGCAACAACCGGTTTATCTAATTCAACTTTGCTGCTTGGATCAAATTGACCGAAAGTGGTGTCACTTTTCCATTTTTCATCAGCAAACTTGAATTTGTAAGCACCGTGGCTGGCTTGCAGTGTTGCTTTGGCAACCAGAACGCCTGCTTCTGCTGGCGCTAATTGATTCTCTTTTGGCGCCGTCCAGTTATTCATTTCTCCGCGTAGAAAAATTGCACGCGTTGCGGCGGAATCTTCATCAGCCCAAGCGGCCACACTGCAGCTCAGCAGGCTGGCTAACAGAACGATTTTTTTGATCATGATGTTTCCTTTCCTATTTTTGAGAGTTAAACATGCTATCCGGCTTGGATAACCAAGCTCTGTGAGTCCCTGATACTGAGGCGCACAGAGCTTGGTCCGGGCGTTGCAGCCCAGACACAAGTTAGAGAGCGAATTGGCTGATGAGATTTTGTTGTTCGGCTGATAGCTGTTGCAGCTGATTACTGGTGGCTGCCACTTTATTGATTTCTTGCCGGTTTTGATCGGCAATACCGTTTATATTGTTGAGATTTCTGGCTATTTCGGCACTCGTACATTGTTGTTGTTCGGCGGCAGCGGCAATTTGACTGCTCATATCGGCGATTTGTTGCAACGCATTCGAGATGTCATCAATCGTTTGTTTGGTTTGCTCGCTGTCGGCGGTGCAAACGGACATGGCTTCCCCGCTGGCACTGATCTCGCTGACGGCTTGCCCGACACTCTGTTGCAGTGCCGTGATCATCGCCTGTATTTCGGTCGTGGAATCGGCAGTCCGACGAGCCAGATTGCGGACTTCATCCGCGACCACGGCGAAGCCGCGGCCTTGATCACCGGCACGCGCGGCTTCAATGGCGGCATTCAGGGCGAGGAGATTGGTTTGTTCAGCGATCTGGCTGATGACATCGAGAATACCGCCAATATTGACGCTAAGACCATGCACCTCTTCGATGACATGCTGGGATGTGGCAAGCTGACTGGCGAGTTTATTGATCCGTTGAATGTTGATATCGCTGATGTTGCGTCCTTGCGCGGCTTTCTGGGTAACTTGTACTACTGACTCCATCGAATGGGTGGCGGCTTTGGCGACATCACCAACGGTATGTTCCATCTCAACCATCGCGGTGGCGACACTGGCGGTTTCTGTGCGCTGCTGTTCCAGTTGCAGATGGGTTATTTCCAGCGTGTTTAGATTACGCTCTGCGACCGCACCTAATTCGTTAGCGGTTTGCACAACCTGACCGAGCATGTTACGCATTTGACTGGCAAGTGCGTTGATACCTCTGGCAATTTGCCCTAATTCATCTCGTTTGTTGTAGCCAATGCTGCGAGTCATGTCACCACGACCCAGTGCATCTAATACCGCCAAAATTTGTTTCAGCGGCTGACGAATAGCGGCGATTACCCGCCACAAAACCAGCCCGGCTAAGCTCAGTGAAACCAGCAAACCGATAAACAAGACATATCTTAAATTCACCAGAATTTGCTGGGTCAGGCTGACACGGGATTGTAGTTGCTGATCGGTGAGTTTATCCATACCGGTTAACTCTGCGAGTACAGAGTCAATAATGCGCGCTGATTGCTCACTTTGATTGCGGATCTGACTGCTTTCGCTCGTCAGGCGCAGATGTTGCCCTAACAGACCCTCATCTGTGCTGGTTTGTTTGAGCAGTTCATTCAAGGAATTGCCCAACGAGGCCTCAAAATCAATATTTCCGCCAAAAGCACTTTCTTGTTTCAGCAGCTCTGTGGCTAACTCTTTCCGCTGTGCATCCAATTTGGCTGCTAGCTGACGATTACTTTCCAGTTTCACCGCCACGGATTCAGGGTCATGCTGACTCAGCGCTTCTTGTGTAGCACTGACCATTAATTCCAGATTATTGGCTAGATTATGGCTCAGGCCGACGGTGTAATGCGCACCCAGCGGTGCCACCATGATCGATAAATCACTGATGAAACGTTTGCTGCGGGTTTCCAAACCGGTGTTTTGGCGTAATGCTTGCTGATTTGCCAGATTAGTGGCGTAGCTCTCAATCAGTTGTGTGGTGAGTTGCCAGTAAATTTTTTGTTGTTCCGCCAGATTCCTAATTCTTTTCTGCATCTCAGGATGATTTTGGGTATTCAGTTGTAATTGCTGCAGATCTTTTTCAAATGCTTGCTGCCATTGAGTCAGTTGAGATTGTTCTCTCTTCACTACTTGTGCTTCTTGCTGACTCAGCAGATTGCGTAGTGCCTTATCCTGAGAAAAGAGATCGCGGGTCACGGAACGACTTTGTACTAATGTCGGGACGATCTGGTTAGCCAGCATATCGACTTGCGCGGCCAGTTGTTGCCCGGAATTTAATGCCATGACGACGGCAAGAATCAGGAGCAGGATAATGAAGCCAAATCCCAGAGAGATGCGCTGGATAATGGATATGCTTTTCATATTTCCCCTTGTGAGACAGATAACCTGCGAAGTGGGTTGAGTGAATGTCATATGCCACGACAAAAGTACGCATGACTGCACTGCCGTTTACACTGATGTTGTGTAATTTACACTTAATTGGTGTAACTAAAGAGCTTTGCTTTGATAGCTTGGGATCTATCTCTCATTCTGAATTTTTCAAAAGGCGCAAAAAAGAAGGCCCCGCATAGCGAGGCAAAGGGGTGAAACATGGGACGATGAGAAAAACGAATTACAAAGACACTGCTTACTTACTGATACGCACACCATCATCATTAAAAATCAGACAGTTTGACGCGGAGAAAAAGACATCAATTTGTTGATAGGGTTTGAAATCATTGTCACCCGGTAACAGCATTTTAAAGTTGTCGATACCGCAGCTTTGTCCAAACAAATAAGTACTATTACCAAGGCGTTCAACCACTTCACAGTTAAAGGTTAATGCGTGCTCATTGCCTTGCGGGGTAATGTGTTCTGGCCGTAAGCCCAGTGTCACGGCACATCCTGGTTCCAATTTTTGTGTGCAAATTGGCAGCGTGATCTGTTTTTGTTCTGAAATGAGCACGGTGATTTGGGCGGGGTTCCATGCAATGACTTTTGCCGGTAAGAAGTTCATTTTCGGCGAGCCGATAAACCCGGCCACAAAGAGATTGACCGGTTTGTAATACAATTCCATTGGTGAGCCAACTTGCTCGACTTTACCGTAGTTCATGACCACAATTTTGTCGGCCAGTGTCATGGCTTCCACCTGGTCATGTGTCACATACACCATGGTGGTTTTCAGTTCCTGATGCAGTTTGGCGATATGTAACCGCATTTCTACACGCAGTTCGGCATCCAGATTGGATAATGGTTCGTCGAATAAAAATACTTTCGGATCGCGAACAATAGCCCGGCCAATGGCGACGCGTTGTCTTTGGCCACCAGACAGTTGTTTTGGTTTGCGATCAAGGAGATGGGACAACTGTAGCGTTTTGGCAACCATGTTGACCTGATGTGCGCGCTCTTCTTTCGGTACGCCATTTACTTTGAGCCCGTAGCCTATATTGTCGGCAACCGTCATATGAGGGTATAGCGCATAAGACTGGAACACCATCGCCACACCGCGGTGTGCTGGTGCTACATCATTCACTACCGTATCACCGATAGATACTTCGCCGGAAGAGATCTCTTCTAAGCCGGCAATCATGCGCAGCAATGTCGATTTACCACAGCCTGATGGGCCGACAAACACCGCAAATTCGCCATCTTTTATATCCAGGTTTATATTCCGCAGCGTTTCTGTTTTACCAAAACGTTTGACTACATTATTTAGTCTGATACTCGCCATTTAATAACTCCTTGATAATTAAATTAATGCATTACAGCTCATACCAGGAATGTCCATCTGGATTATCTGAACTAAGCCCGTTTAGAGCTTATTAGCTATAACAAGATGCAAGAATGTATGCGTGATTTCTCTGGCTGATTTGGAATATAGCAGCGTAGTGTAACCGCTTGCACTAACTGCTATTGCTTTTGTGCATCAGATCACAGCCTTTGCATGTTTTACTGGCAGATATTGCCTTCAACCCGTAACTTTAACGCATGTAGTGTAATCGTTACCCTAAATTTTCAAAAACAACGCACAACCGAGGTTTTTAGGGGACAGAGTGTTTTACACTGAAGTTGTTCTGATTGATTTCAGATTAAAGTCTTTATCAATCAGATTGTTATGCTTAGATGTCTGCTTCTTTGCCATTGATATCAGTAGTTAGTAGTAGCTATCAAACTAAGAATGCTGAGCCTAGGAAGTTGTTTGGATAGCATGATCGGTTAATTACATAGCGGTTTTTGTGTAACGAATGACAGATTGTGCATGAATGCAATCATGAGATAACCACCACAACATGGTTTGTGAGTGAAGGAATCAAGGAGCTACAATGAAAATTAAAACATTATCCGCTGTAATTATGATGTCACTGGGTGTTGCCGGTGTGTTCTGTAAAGCGGCTATGGCAGCGGATGGTGAGCTGCTGGTTTGGGAAGATATCAAAAAGTCGAATGGTATTACTGATGCTATCAAGGCGTTTGAAGCGAAATACAACGTCAAAGTTAAAGTACAGGAAATGCCTTACGCTCAACAGATTGAAAAACTGCGTCTGGATGGCCCGGCAGGTATTGGCCCGGATGTTCTGGTGTTGCCACATGATCAGGTAGGCACTGCAGTCGTACAAGGGCTGATTTCCGAGCTGAATACCGATAAAGCGGTCATGAGCACATTTACCAAACCAGCCGTAGATGCGCAGACCTATAACGGCAAGTTGTATGGTATTCCGAAAGCAGTAGAAACCATTGTTTTAATTTACAACAAAGATCTGTTGCCGAAAGCACCAGAAAAAATGGATGACCTGTACACGTTCTCGAAAACACAACGTGCGGCTAATAAATATGGTCTATTGGCTAAGTTTGACGAAATTTATTACGCCTATGGCGTTGTTGCGGGAATGGGCGGTTACATCTTCGGCCAAAACAGCAATGGTTCGTTGAATGTGAACGACATCGGTTTAGCCAACAAAGGCGCGATTGATGCCGTTAATTATATTAAGAAATTTTACACCGAAGGTCTGTTTCCTGCCGGGATAGTCGGTGAAACAGGTGCCAATGCGATTGACTCTCTGTTTACCGAGAAAAAAGCCGCTGCGGTTATTACCGGGCCTTGGGCATTCCAACCTTATAAAGATGCTGGTGTTAACTATGGTGTGGCACCATTACCCCTGTTACCTAACGGCGAACACATGCGTTCGTTCCTGGGTGTGAAAGGGTACAGCGTTTCTTCTTATTCTAAGCAGAAAGATCTGTCACAGAAATTCATCGAGTTCATCAACCAACCGGAATACGCCAAAATTCGTTTTGAGAAAACCGGTGAAATTCCACCAGTTAAGTCTCTGATCGATGATCCGCTTATCAAAAATGATGAAAAATCCCGCGCGGTAGCTATTCAGGCTTCTTATGCCGTTCCAATGCCAAGCGTGCCTGAAATGGCTGAAGTATGGTCTCCGGCTAACAGTGCATTACAGCTGGGTGGCACTGGCAAACAAGAAGTCCAAGCCGCACTGGAATCTGCAGTTAAGAACATCAAGATGCAAATCGAAGCAAACCACGCAAACCAGTAATTATTAATTTCTGTTGTGTGGATAAAACATGGGTAGCCGGTGTTGTCAGTTACCCATGTTCTTTATGGATAGGAGGTTAATTGTGGTTGTTGATTCCAGTAGTGCATCGTTGACCGGTGTTAAAACCAACCATGCGAAAATAGCGGCGTTGTTGTCGCTGATCCCTGGATTTGGTCAGTTCTACAATAGACAAATGGTAAAGGGTGCAACATTCCTTGTCATATTGGTCTGTTTTCTCAGTGTATTCCATGATTTCCTGCAGACTGGATTTTGGGGATTATTTACGCTGGGTACCGAACTGCCTCGTGATAATTCCGTATTCTTGTTGGCCAAAGGGATCATCAGTCTCATTGTCGCTTGTTTTGGTGTCGGGGTTTATTACTGGAGCATCCGGGATGCCTGGCTGTGCGGTCAGCAACGGGATGAAGGTATTGCGCTCACCAGTGTCAAAAAACAGTATCAATTGCTGTTAAGTGAGGGTTTTCCTTACCTGATGATCAGCCCGGGTTTTATCCTGCTGGTTTTTGTGGTGGTATTTCCAATTATTTTTGGTTTTTCTATCGCGTTTACTAACTACGATCTGTACCACACTCCGCCGGCCAAACTGGTCGATTGGGTTGGTTTGAAAAACTTCTTCAATATCTTCCGCCTTGATCTCTGGCGTTCTACTTTCTTTGATGTTCTGCAATGGACGGTGATTTGGACGTTGATCGCGACGACACTGCAGTGCACGGTCGGTGTCATGCTGGCCATTCTGGTGAATCAGAAAGATCTACGTTTTAAACCGCTGATCCGCACTATCTTGATCCTGCCTTGGGCAGTACCGGGTTTCGTGACCATTCTGGTGTTTGCCGGTATGTTTAACGAATCATTCGGGGTAATTAATAACGGAATTCTAGCTGCCTTTGGCATTGAGCCGAAAGCCTGGATGACAGATCCGTTTTGGACTAAAACTGCGCTGATCATGATGCAGACTTGGCTGGGTTTTCCATTCGTGTTTGCGATGACGACCGGCGTGCTGCAGGCAATTCCTGACGATTTGTATGAAGCGGCAACGATTGATGGTGCCAGTACATGGCACAAGCTGACGACAATCACTTTGCCGTTGGTACTGTATTCAATTGCTCCGATCTTGATTACGCAATACACCTTCAATTTCAACAACTTCAATATCATCTATCTGTTCAACAACGGTGGCCCGGCGGTCATGGGCTCGAATGCCGGTGGTACCGATATTCTGGTTTCCTGGATTTATAAGCTGACGATGTCGTCATCGCAGTATGCCATTGCAGCCAGCATCACCATTTTGTTGTCCATCTTTGTGGTTGGCGTTGCGCTGTGGCAGTTCCGTGCGACTAATTCCTTTAAACAAGATGACATGGCATAAGCGAGGCAGTTATGAGCACAAAAAACAGTGTTAAAAAGAGCAATTTTATCCGGCTCAGTTTGTCATATCTGCTGATCTTGGCGGTAGCGGTCATCATTATTTATCCGTTGATCTGGACAGTGGGTGCCTCGCTGAACCCTGGTAGCAGCTTGATGAATTCGTCGATCATTCCAGACAATTTTTCATTCTTGCATTACAACGAGTTATTCAATGGTGAGATCGATTATGCCGCTTGGTATTGGAACTCGATGAAGATCAGTTTCATGACCATGGTGTTAACGCTGATCAGTGTCAGTTTTACGGCTTACTCATTCTCCCGTTTCCGTTTCCGCGGGCGTCAGAATGGTTTGATGCTGTTTCTGTTGTTGCAGATGATCCCACAGTTTTCGGCGCTGATTGCCATCTTTGTACTGGCACAGATGTTGGGCTTGCTCAATAGCCATATGGCGCTGATTTTGGTCTATGTGGGTGGCATGATCCCGATGAATACCTATCTGATGAAGGGGTATCTGGATGCGATCCCGAAAGATCTGGATGAATCAGCCCGTATGGATGGTGCTGGCAGTTTCCGTATCTTTATCGAAATCATCATGCCGTTGTCTAAGCCAATCATTGCGGTGGTGGCACTGTTCTCTTTTACCGGCCCACTGGGGGATTTCATTCTGGCCAGTACGATCCTGCGTACGCCGGATAAGTTCACTCTACCTATCGGTCTTTACAATCTGGTGTCACAGAAAATGGGTGCCAGCTATACCACTTATGCGGCAGGTGCGGTGTTGATCGCGGTGCCAGTCGCCATTCTTTACCTTTCTCTGCAGAGATACTTCGTTTCCGGCCTGACCGCTGGCGGTACGAAGGGTTAGTCGATCAAATAGGATGACAATCATGAAACTGAAAAAGAATTTAGTGTTAGCTGCCATTTTGATGACAGGTATGTTGCCTGTCGTTCATCAGGCGCAAGCTGCAGAGACGGTGCAAATCCAGCCAGTAAAAGGCTTAGCGGCAGATTTCATCAAGGGTGCTGATGTGTCCATGCTGAATGAAGTGGAAAAGCATGGTGGTAAATATTACGACCAGAATGGCAAAGAAAAAGATGCCCTGCTGATCTTAAAAGAGAATGGTTTTAACTATATCCGCCTGCGGTTATGGAATGACCCGAAAGATGCGGATGGCAATGGTTACGGTGGTGGAAACAACGACTTACCAAGCACTATTGCGTTAGCGAAACGTGCCAAAGCACTGGGTTTTAAACTGTTACTTGATTTCCATTACAGTGATTTCTGGACGGATCCGGGTCGGCAGAATAAGCCGAAAGCCTGGGAAAAAATGACCTATGACCAGATGAAAACGGCGTTACACGATTACACCAAAGCCGCGATCGCTGAATTTAAAAAAGCCGATGTATTGCCTGATATGGTGCAGGTTGGCAATGAAATCAACAGCGGCATGTTGTGGCCGGAAGGTAAAAGCTGGGGCGAGGGTGGTGGAGAGTTTGATCGTCTGGCTGGCTTGCTGAATGCCGGTATTGCCGGCGTGAAAGAGAACCTGACCGCGAAAGACAATGTGAAAATCATGCTGCATCTGGCGGAAGGCACTAAAAATGACACGTTTGTCTGGTGGTTTGATGAAGTCATCAAACGCAAAGTGCAGTTCGATGTGATTGGTTTGTCGTTCTACACCTACTGGAATGGCCCGATCAGTTCACTGAAATACAACATGGATGACATCAGTAAACGCTATCACAAAGACGTCATTGTTGTTGAAGCGGCTTATGGTTATACCACCGACAATTGTGACAATGCAGAGAACAACTTTGGTCAGAAAGAAGCAGATGACGCAGGTTATCCGGCGACCGTTCAGGGGCAGGCTAACTTCCTGCACGACTTGATTCAAAGTGTTGCCGACGTTCCTGAGCAACGTGGTAAAGGGGTGTTCTATTGGGAACCAGCTTGGTTACCAACACCTGGCGCAACTTGGGCAACCAAAGCGGGAATGAAATATAACCATGATGATTGGAAAGAGGGGAATGCCCGTGAAAACCAATCCTTGTTTGATTGCCAGGGCCATGTCCTGCCTTCGATGAAAATATTCAATTAAACCAATGCGGCATCCCGACTGATTTGGCGTTGGGATGCCGTTATTTTTTGTTTTTCCCGGAGGAGTTACATGCTGAAGTTCCCCCCCCTGAGTCACAAAGTGCCGGCGATATTACATGGCGCCGATTACAACCCTGATCAGTGGTTCGATAGCCCGGATATTCTGGATAAAGACATTGAGATGATGAAGCAGACGCGTTGCAACATCATGTCGGTCGGTATTTTCAGTTGGGTAAAACTAGAGCCGGAAGAAGGTCGTTATGAATTCGGCTGGCTGGATCAGGTGCTTGACCGTTTATATGCCAATGGTATCTACGTTTTTCTGGCTACCCCAAGTGGTGCTCGCCCTGCGTGGTTATCGAAAAAATTCCCGGAAGTGTTGCGTGTCAGTAAAGACAAAGTGCACGCTTTGCATGGTGGCCGTCATAATCACTGCCTGACCTCACCGGTTTATCGTGAGAAAACCCGTCAGATCAATACGCAGTTAGCCAAACGTTATGCGCATCATCCGGCAGTGATTGGCTGGCATATTTCGAATGAATACGGTGGCGAATGCCATTGTGAATTGTGCCAGCATAAATTCCGTGACTGGCTGAAAGCGCGTTATGGTTCGTTGAAAGCGCTCAATCATGCCTGGTGGAGTGATTTCTGGAGCCATACCTATACCGAGTGGGAGCAAATCGAATCACCGACTTCGATTGGTGAAGGTTCTATCCATGGTTTGAATCTGGATTGGAAGCGTTTCAACACTGCTCAGGTTACTGATTTCTGTGCAGCAGAAATCAAACCATTAAAAGCTGAAAACCCCGATTTACCGACGACCACGAACTTCATGGAATATTTCTATGACTATGATTATTGGCAACTGTCTAAAGTTATTGACTTTATTTCGTGGGACAGTTATCCGCTGTGGCACAACGAAGAAGATGATTGCACGTTAGCTGCCTATACCGGTATGTATCATGATTTGATGCGGACATTAAAAGATGGCAAACCGTTCTTTTTGATGGAATCCACACCAAGTCTCACCAACTGGCAGCCGATCAGTAAGTTGAAGAAACCGGGTATGCACATTCTTTCTTCATTACAGGCGGTGGCGCATGGTTCGGACTCTGTACAGTATTTCCAATGGCGGAAAAGCCGTGGCTCGGTTGAAAAATTCCATGGTGCCGTCGTTGATCATGTCGGGCATATCAACACCCGTGTAGGGCAGGAAGTACAGCAACTGGGTGAGATCCTTTCTGCATTATCGCCTGTTGTTGGTTCGCGGGTTGAAGCGGAAGTGGCGATCATCTTCGATTGGGAAAGTCGCTGGGCGATGGATAACGCTCAAGGCCCGCGAAATGCCGGTTTGTTTTATGAAAAAACCGTCACCGAACATTACCGTTCGTTCTGGGAACAAGGCATTGCCGTTGATGTGATCAATGCCGATTGTGATTTAAGCCGCTATAAATTAGTTATTGCACCGATGCTTTACATGGTTCGTGATGGTTTTGCAGAGCGCGTTGACGCATTTGTGAAAACAGGTGGAAATTTTGTCACTACTTACTGGTCTGGCATCGTCAATGAAACGGATTTGTGTCACCTCGGTGGCTTCCCTGGTCCATTACGCCCGATTCTGGGTATTTGGGCAGAAGAAATCGATGGTTTGTATGACCATGAAACGAATAGTGTAAATGGTCTTTCTGGCAATGAGCTTGGCCTGACCGGCCCTTACACCGTCACCCATCTGTGCGATTTGATCAACCTGGAAGGCGCACGGGCACTGGCTACCTACGGTGCGGATTTCTATGCCGGACGACCTGCGGTAACTGTAAATGATTATGGTCAGGGGAAAGCGTATTACATTGCATCGCGCAATGATCTGACTTTCCAGCGCGACTTTTTCGGGAAACTGGCGAAAGAACTGAACCTTAAACCGGCATTGCCAGCAGAATTACCCGTGGGTGTCACAGCGCAACGCCGCACAGATGGTGAACAGGAATTCATTTTCATCCAAAACTATACCCGGCATGAATGTTTTGTGGATATCTCACAGACCTATCAGGATATGGTGACTGGTGAGGATATCTCTTCGTTGATCTCGTTACCTGCTTTTGGTGTAAAAATATTACGTCACGCTATTAAGTAATATGAAAAAACAGCCCGCCTAAAACGGGCTGTTTTATAAAACATATCAGACGGTTTCAATGCCGGAATCATTTTTTGTTGAGAGTGACTTTATGGTTAATATTATTGATTTAAAACGGCTGTTTACTTTGGCGTTAAACCGTAAAACAGAAGAAAATGAAATTGTAGTGCCAGATTCAGATATTCTGGCATTAATCGCGGCATTCGGCGGTAAAGAGAATATTTTTAGTTTTGATGCCTGCTTAACTCGCTTACGGGTTGAAGTAAATAATTTGGCTTTAGTTAATATAGACAAATTGCATAAAGCGGGTGCCATCGGTGTTGTTACTGTCGGTCATGAAGTACAGGCTATATTTGGCACTCGATCTGATAATCTGCGTAAAGATTTAGAAAATTGGTTTGGGTTGTGGCAAGAGTAACTGATAAATAAGCTGTATTTTCATTGTTATGGCTCTAATTGTTATATTGTTGGGCAATATGAGAATGCATATCATTGCGTGTCTGATGAAAATTTGAGCGTTTTGATTGTCATTACTGAGCGTTTATTGTGATAGTCGCTGTTTTTTTACAAATTAGATTATATATCCATATTTAACCATTACATTAAATTAACCGTGATCTATGGTCCATCTGTCTATTTTAATTAGCGACTTCTCATAATGTCTGGTTTTGTATTTTAGATAATTTCCTTGCAGAGAAAAAATCAGTTTTTTATTCCTTAAATTGCCATTTAAATACTGTAACGTGCTCTTTGGTTTATACTGTTGAAAAGGTTGTTGATTGTCATCTAAAGTTTTATTTTTAAAAAATGTAAACGTTTACGTATTTTGTCTTCCAAATATATATAAGCATGATATTATGATTTCCTGACATACACTCTGTATGGACTAACAGGTTTTTATTAGGATGTGTAACATCTTTTTAACTTCTGTTTATTATGGAAATACAGCGATGTTCTGGTGCTATTGAGCCTCTTCGTATCAAACTAAGAGGAATGCATTAGTGTTTAATGAAGATGACGTATACATAAGCTTTACGGGATAACTGAAATAAGATGGCCACAATAAAAGATGTAGCTCTGTTATCGGGAGTGTCTGTAGCAACAGTCTCAAGAGTAATTAATGACTCTCCCAAAGCTAGCCAGGAATCACGCGATGTCGTGTTTAAGGCTATGGCGGAACTTCAATATCATCCTAATGCCAATGCCAGAGCACTGGCGCATCAAAATACCCAAACCTTGGGCATCATTGTCGCTGACGTATCGGACCCTTTTTTTGGTGCCATGGTTAAAGCTGCAGAGCAAGTTGCACAGGCGGCAGGAAATTTTTTGCTGGTCGGTAACGGCTATCATAATGCACAAAAAGAAAAGCAGATGATTGAACAACTAATCGGGCATCGATGTGCCGGGCTGATTGTTCACGCCAAAATGCTTTCTGATGATGAATTAAAACTATTCATGACGCATGTTCCCGGCATGGTGTTGGTTAACCGGGTACTACCTGGCTATGAATCGCGTTGTATCGCTCTTGATGACCGCTATGGTTCATGGCTGGCGACTCGGCATTTGATCCATGAAGGGCATACCCGCATTGGATTTTTGTGCTCGAATCATGACATCTCTGATTCCCGCGATCGTCTACAGGGTTACATTGATGCACTAGAAGAGCATGGGCTTCCCGTCGATGAACGATTGATCTCGCGTGGCGAACCAGATGAAACCGGCGGTGAAGCAGCAATGACCGATTTGTTGGGTAAAACTCACGATATCACGGGTGTAGTTTGCTACAACGACTCTATGGCTGCAGGCGCGTTATCGGTATTGAACGATAACGCGATTTCAGTACCAAAAGATATGTCATTAGTTGGTTTTGATGATGTGCTGATTGCGCGTTATTTGCATCCTAAATTGACCACTATTCGTTATCCTGTTGTGGCAATGGCGACTCAGGCAGCCCAATTAGCTTTAGCATTGGCTCGAGGTGAAACATTGCCTGATGTTACGAACATGCTGAGCCCAACCTTGGTAAGACGTCATTCAGTGGCAAACTTGAATTACCGTAATTCATAACATTTAAGCGTTTATCCCTCATGCCCGCATTGATGCGGGTATTTTTTTGTTCGTTTTTTATCTATGAGCACTTTGTGCACTAATTTTGTGAGTGATGACTATTTTTGTGATGCACTGTGTATATTTAATGTGTGTTTTTTTATTCATAAAATCAGCATTTTACATATATGAGCTTCCTTGTTTGACCTTGTGGCATGCCATTCACACTAAATGGTAGTGAAATTATTACACTAAAAATGTAATTTAATTTTGGTTCTAACTGTTGGTGCATTCATTTTTAGCTTTTTTTACAATTCCCAGGTCATTACACGGCGTCTAATGATGCCTTTTTTGTTTAAAAAGGCCGTTTCACGGATTTATTACAGGATTGCCTTCATAATAATTAGTGTAAGCGATTACACTAGTGTGCTATAGATCACAGTCTGCTAACGGTGATTTCGTTATTCTGAGCGAAAATATCGTAACCAGAATGTCTTGATAGCGAATGAGGGGATATTGATGAAAATTTTAGTCACTGGTGGGACTGGTTACATTGGTAGCCATACCTGCCTGGCATTGATTGCAGCAGGGATCGAGCCTGTTATTCTCGATAATCTGTGTAACAGTAAATTATCTGTCCTGAACCGAATTGAAGAAGTGGCGGGTAAGCGTCCGCTGTTTTATCAAGGCGATATCCGTGATTCCGCACTTCTGGATCGTATTTTTCAAGAACAGCCTATCGCAGGTGTCATTCATTTTGCTGCGTTAAAAGCAGTGGGTGAATCCACACAAAAACCGTTTGAGTATTACGAAAACAATATCGCTGGCACTTTAAGCCTGTTAGGGGCGATGCGCCGTGCCGGTTGTTTCCACTTCATTTTTAGCTCCTCTGCCACTGTATATGGTGACCCACATGCGGTGCCAATCACCGAAGATTTTCCGCGATCAACCATGAGTCCGTATGGTCAGACCAAACTGATGATCGAACAGATGCTGGAAGATATGCAGACCGCCGATCCGCGCTGGAGCATGACGTTGCTGCGTTATTTCAACCCGATCGGCGCGCACCCGTCCGGCAAAATGGGCGAAGATCCACAAGGGATCCCAAACAACTTAATGCCGTATATCACCCAGGTTGCCATTGGTCGTCGCGATTGTCTGAATATTTTTGGCAATGATTACCCGACCAAAGATGGCACCTGTGTGCGCGATTACATTCACGTCATGGATCTGGCGGAAGGCCATGTCAAAGCCTGGCAGGTTTGTGGCGAAACGGCCGGATTACATATCTATAACCTCGGTGCTGGGCAAGGTGTCAGCGTGCTGGAGATGGTGCATGCGTTTGCCCGTGCCAGTGGTATGGAAATCAATTACAAGCTGGTCGACCGTCGCCCCGGTGATGTGGCGGAGTGTTGGGCTGATCCGGCGAAGGCACAGCGTGAATTGGGCTGGAAAGCCACCCGTACCCTCGATGATATGACCCGTGATAGCTGGCTCTGGCAACAAACTAACCCGAATGGATACGAGGCATAACCACATGTTTAACCCAATTGATCACCCTCATCGTCGTTTTAACCCGCTGACTGGCCAATGGGTGCTGGTTTCTCCGCACCGCGCGAAACGTCCATGGCAAGGACAGGTAGAAAAAACAGCACCGGATAACCGCCCGGCACACGATCCCGACTGTTTTTTATGTGCGGGAAATACCCGTGTAAACGGTGAAATTAATCCAGACTACCAAGGTACGTTTGTCTTCACGAACGACTTTGCGGCGCTGATGACGGATACGCCCGCATCACCAGCGCCAACCGATCCGTTGTTTCAGAGTGAATCTGCGCGTGGCACCAGCCGCGTGATCTGTTTTTCGCCTGATCACAGCAAAACACTACCAGAATTACCGGTACCGGCGATCCGTCAGGTCATTGATACCTGGTGTGAACAAGTGACCGATCTGGCGAAAGATTATCCGTGGGTGCAGGTGTTTGAAAACAAAGGCGCGGCAATGGGCTGCTCCAATCCGCATCCACACGGTCAGATCTGGGCCAACAGCTTCATTCCTAATGAATTGGCGCGCGAAGAGCTGACGCAAAAACAATGGTTAGCCGAAAAGGGTGCACCATTACTGCTGCAATATGCGCAGAAAGAGCAGGCCTCTGGTGAGCGAACAGTAGTGGAAACCGAACATTGGATCGCGGTAGTGCCGTACTGGGCGGCATGGCCATTTGAAACGATCTTGCTGCCGAAAGCACATGTAACCCGTTTAACGGAACTAAGCGATGCTCAAAAACAAGATCTGGCGCTGGCATTGAAACAACTGACCAGCCGTTACGACAATTTGTTCGAGTGTTCGTTCCCATATTCCATGGGCTGGCATGGTGCGCCGCATACGGAAGGCAATGTTGAACACTGGCAATTGCATGCTCATTTTTATCCGCCGTTATTACGTTCGGCTACGGTGCGCAAATTCATGGTGGGTTATGAAATGTTGGCCGAAACCCAGCGTGATCTGACCCCCGAACAAGCCGCAGAGCGTCTGCGGGCGGTGAGCGATATTCATTACAAAGAACAAATTTAAGGAAACCACCATGACATTAAAAGAAAAAGTACTTGCCGTATTTCAGCGTAGTTTTGGTAGCGAGCCTGATCTGTTTGTGCGAGCGCCGGGACGCGTCAATTTGATTGGTGAACACACCGATTACAACGATGGTTTTGTACTGCCTTGTGCAATTGATTATGAAACCGTGGTTGCATTGCAACGTCGCGATGACGACAAAGTCGTTGTTTTCGCTGCTGACTATGCCAATCAGTGGGATGAGTTTTCTCTGACACAACCGATCGAGCCTCACTCTGATCAGATGTGGAGTAACTACATCCGTGGCGTAGTGAAATACCTGTTGGAAAAAGGACTGGTATTGAAAGGCTTAAACATGGTGGTGTCTGGCAATGTGCCACAAGGTGCTGGTTTGAGTTCTTCGGCCTCATTGGAAGTCGCCATTGGTGAAGCCTTTAATCAGGCGTATCAGTTAGGTCTCTCTCCTGCTGCAATTGCGTTGAATGGACAAGAAGCAGAAAACAAATTTGTGGGTTGTAACTGCGGCATCATGGATCAAATGATCTCCGCCAGTGGCGAGAAAGATCACGCGTTATTGCTGGATTGCCGCTCACTGGAAACCCGGTTAGTCAAAATGCCGGAAGATCTGGCAGTGCTGATTGTGCATTCCAACGTGAAACGTGGCTTGGTCGACAGTGAATACAACACCCGCCGTGAACAGTGTGAAACAGCGGCTCGTCATTTTGGTGTCAAAGCACTGCGGGATGTATCGCTTGAACAATTACAGCAAGCTGCCGAGCAAGGCAAGCTTGAACCGGTGGTCTATCTGCGTGCCCGGCATGTTATCACTGAAAATGCCCGTACCTTGGCGGCAGCGGATGCACTGGCGATGGGTGATTTAGAGAAAATGGGTGTATTGATGGCGGAATCACACACTTCTATGCGCGATGATTTTGCTATTACGGTTCCGGCTATTGATACGTTGGTGGAGATCCTGCAATCCCACATCGGCAATGAAGGTGGTGCACGGATGACCGGTGGTGGGTTCGGTGGTTGTGTGGTGGCACTACTGCGTCCAGCGCAAGTGGATGCCGTGATCGCTGCAGTGGCAGAGGAATATCCGGAAAAAACAGGTCTGAAACCCACCTGTTACGTATGTAAAGCCCGTTCCGGCGCAGGTCTTTGCTAATTAACAGGAGTTTGTTTGATGCATTGCATTGAGTTAAAAAACGATGCAGGTATGCAACTGAACCTAATGACAACGGGCGCTGCGTTGTTGTCATTGACCGTTCCCGTTGGCGAAAGCCAGCGGGAGGTATTACTTGGTTGCCGACCCGAAGATTATGCAACCCAGCAAGTTTATTTGAATGTCATGGTCGGTCGGTTTGCCAATCGTATTGCAGGCTCAGTTTTAAACTATGAAGGGCAGACTTATGCATTGGTGCCAAGTCAGGGAGAAAACTGCCTGCATGGGGGAAAAGTCGGTTTTGATCGAAAAGAATGGACGGTAGTAAATCAACAAGCCGACCGAGTCACTCTCGCTCTACACTCTGCTGATGGCGATCAGGGGTTTCCCGGTGATTGCGATGTGACCCTCACATATGCCTTGGAAAATACCGATTTACTCATTGATATTCAGGCAGCCGTGACGAAAGCCAGCCCCATCAATTTGACCTGCCACGGTTATTTTAATTTGGATGGCAAGCGCAGTGATGTGCGTGCGCACACTTTGCAGGTGAATGCCGGTCGCTATTTACCGATTGATGCGATGGGTATTCCGCTTTCTGCACCCCAACCAGTAGAAGGGGCTTTAGATCTACGCCACGCTCGTTGTTTGCAAACGCAATGGTTAAGTCACCCACAGCTGATGTTAGCCAAAGGATTCGATCATTGTTATGTGATGGATACTGCTGGCGCTGAGCATGTTGCTGCTAAATTAACGTCAGCCGATGCAAAACTGGCCATGGAGGTGCTCACCAATCAGCCGGGTATACAAATTTATACGGCTAACTATCTGGCCGGAACACCGTCACGCGAGGGCGAGTCATATCATGACTATGAAGCGATTTGTCTGGAAACGCAGTTATTACCTGACAGTCCCAATCGTCTTGAACTAGGTGACCCGTGGTTATTACCGGGTGAAACCTATCATCACCAAACACGATATCGTTTTATTTCGCTATAACCGCTGATTCCTAATTTCAGGCTATAAACAAGGAGTTGTCTATGGCACAGCATCCCCATGCCGGAAAACTGGCTCGCGTGGAAGATTTAACTAATATTCCTCGTTTGGTTGCTGCGTATTATCTGAATAAACCGGATATGTCATTGCCTGAACAGCGAGTGGCATTTGGTACTTCTGGTCATCGTGGCAGTGCATTAAAGAGTGCGTTTACAGAGTCGCACATTCAGGCTATTTGCCAGGCATTGGCAGAATATCGCCAGCACAACAACATCACTGGCCCACTGTTTATCGGTATGGATACGCATGCCCTTTCTGAAGCGGCCTTAGCCAGTGCCGTACAGGTATTAGCGGCAAATGGTGTCAAAGTCCGCCTTCAAACAGAGGGTGGATATACCCCAACACCCGTCATTTCGCACGCTATTTTAACTTATAACCGAGCCCAACATGCCGACCTGGCGGATGGTGTTGTTATCACACCATCACATAATCCGCCGGAGGATGGTGGTTTTAAATACAACCCGCCACATGGCGGACCTGCAGAAGCGTCCATCACCCAATGGGTGGAAGATAGAGCGAATCAAATCCTGCTGAATGGCTCGGTTGATATCAACGTCATGCCATACGCTGCTGCTATTGCGTCTGAATTTGTCGAAGAATATGACTATGTGACCCCGTATGTGAATGATTTGGCGAATGTGTTGGACATGAACGCGATTCGGGAATCAGGCATTAAAATTGGCGTCGACCCATTAGGCGGTGCAGGGGTGGCCTACTGGGATGTCATTGCGAAAACTTACGGTCTAAATATCGACGTGGTGAATTATCGGGTTGATCCGACATTCTCATTCATGACGTTGGATAAAGACGGCAAGGTTCGGATGGATTGCTCCAGCCCGTGGGCGATGGCGAGCCTGATTAGTCTGAAAGACCAATTTGATATCGCACTGGGCAATGACCCGGATTATGACCGCCACGGTATCGTTACCCCATCCGGCTTGATGAATCCGAACCACTATCTGGCAGTCGCTATTCACTACCTGTTTACTCACCGTCCAAACTGGCCGAAACAGGCTGCGGTGGGTAAAACACTGGTCTCGTCCTCCATCATCGATCGGGTAGTCGGCAAGATCGGTCGTGAACTAAAAGAGGTCCCGGTTGGTTTTAAATGGTTTGTGGACGGGCTGCTGGATGGCAGTTTGGGGTTCGGTGGCGAAGAGAGTGCCGGTGCCTCATTCTTGCGTAAAGATGGCTCGGTTTGGACTACGGATAAAGACGGTTTCATTCTGGCATTGTTGGCGGCAGAGATCATGGCCGTCACCGGTAAAAACCCGCAACAACTCTATGATGCGTTAACCGACGAGTTTGGCGCACCTATCTATCGTCGCATTGATGCAGTAGCTAATACCGCGCAGAAAGCCGTACTTTCCGCACTAAACCCCGGGCTGATAGACGCAACCATGCTGGCTGGTGAACCGATCCTTGCCAAATTAACTCATGCGCCGGGAAATCAGGCCGCAATTGGTGGTTTGAAGGTGGTCACTGAAAACGGCTGGTTTGCCGCTCGCCCAAGTGGCACTGAATCTATCTATAAAATTTACATGGAAAGCTTTAAAGGCGCAGCCCATCTGGATGCGATCCAACAGGAAGCGCAGCAGATTGTATCGGCAGCTTTAGTGAAAGCGGGTGTTGTTTAAGCCAATGTTATAACCAAATTTTATTTCATTAATGTAGGTAATAGGGACTTAATATGCTGAGAAGAACAAAGATCGTAACCACTTTAGGCCCAGCGACTGACCGAGAAGGCGTGCTGGAAGCGATCCTGCTTGCCGGTGCCAATATGGTTCGAATGAACTTCTCCCATGGTTCTGCAGAAGATCATATCGCGCGCGCTCAAGAGATCCGTGAGCTGGCAGACCGTCTGGGCAAATCGGTAGCCATTTTGGGTGATTTGCAAGGCCCGAAAATCCGCGTATCAACATTCAAAGACAACAAAATCATGTTGCGGATTGGGGATAAATTCCTGCTGGATGCCGCATTGGGCAAAGGGGATGGCACGCAGGAGCAAGTCGGTATCGACTACAAAAAACTGCCGGAGGATGTCGTTGCCGGCGATATCTTACTACTGGACGATGGTCGCGTGCAGTTGAAGGTTGATAACGTTGACGGCAGCAAGATTTTCACCACCGTGACTGTGGGTGGCCCGCTGTCTAACAACAAAGGTATCAACAAAAAAGGCGGTGGTTTATCCGCGCCTGCGCTGACTGAAAAAGATAAAGCAGATATTAAAACCGCGGCCCTGATGCAGGTTGATTATCTGGCCGTGTCGTTCCCTCGTAATGGTGCCGATCTCCATTATGCCCGTGAACTGGCGCGTGAGGCGGGTTGTAACGCGAAAATCGTCGCGAAAGTGGAACGTGCCGAAACAGTTGCCACCGACGAAGCGATGGAAGATATCATTCTGGCATCTGATGTGGTGATGGTTGCGCGTGGTGATTTAGGCGTAGAAATCGGTGATACCGAGCTGATGGGGGTGCAGAAAAAACTTATCCGCACAGCCCGAAAACTGAACCGTATTGTGATCACCGCGACGCAAATGATGGAATCGATGATCAAAGCTCCGATGCCAACCCGCGCCGAAGTGATGGATGTTGCCAACGCAGTATTGGATGGTACGGACGCCGTCATGCTGTCAGCAGAAACCGCGGCTGGTGATTTCCCAGTTGAGACTGTTACTGCAATGGCAAATGTTTGTCTGGGTGCTGAAAAACACCCAAGTGTGAATGTGTCGAATCATCGCATGACCTATACCTTCAATTCCATTGAAGAAACCATTGCGATGAGCACCATGTATGCAGCCAATCATATGCACGGTGTGAAAGGTATTGTGAGCATGACAGAATCAGGCACCACCCCGCTGCTGATGTCGCGTTTAAGTTCCGGTCTGCCGATTTTTGCCTTATCTCGCCATCAGCAAACGCTGAACTGGTGCGCACTGTACCGCGGTGTGACACCGGTATTCTTTGACGCCGATGAAACGCAACCGGTGATCCTTAATTGTCTGGATGCGATTGAGGAGTTAAAGAACCGGGGATATTTCGAGTCAGGTGACTTGATATTGATGACCTATGGTGATCAAGTGGATATCGAAGGCGGTACCAATACGTGTAAGTTATTAACGGTTAAATAATAACACTTCGTTAAATAGAATCGGCTGATCATATTTTCATTTCATGAGTATGATCAGCTAATTAAGATAGCCCCCATATTATCGCGTTTCTTGGGGGGCTGAAGCCGAAGATTGGCGTCTGATCAGTACTGGCCGGAACACGTGTGAGCCATTTTCTTGCGTTTCATCCGTCACACCACTCGCCAGCTGCATGGCCATTTGTGTGGCTTTTACCGCCATCAACGACAAGGGATAACGCATCGTGGTGAGTTGAGGACGACAGAAGCGGGCTACGATGACATCATCAAACCCAACCACTGAAATATCCTCGGGCACTTTAAATCCGTTATCTAATAGTACAGACATTATTCCGGTTGCCATCATATCGTTATAAGCAACAACGGCAGTAAACGGTTGCCCGCGGCCCAGAATATTCTGTATTGCTTGCTCACCACCTTCCTGATTGGGTTCTGCTCGCTCTATGACAATCTCATTCGGATTCAGGCCATTTTTGGTCATGGCATCGCGATAGCCTTGGATGCGGTCTATGGCATCTTCAATATCATATCGAGATGCAACACAAGCAATGTGTTTATGTCCTAATTCAATGAGATGCTGAGTAATGCTAAAGCTACCATAGTGGTTATCCAGCCAGATACAACGCGAAGGCATGTCCGGTAAAAGTCGATTGATAAACACCATACTGGGTACTTTCTTAGCATAATGAATCAATTCTTCATCGCTTAGCGCCTTGCTATGAATAATGAGTGCTTCGCAGCGTTTACTGATTAATAACTCAATGGTTTCGCGTTCTTGTGCTAGGTCATGTGCGCCATTTCCAATCAATAAATGCTTGTGATTTGCTCTGCATTCAATCTCGATAGCTTTAACCATTTCACCAAAAAAAGGGTCTGCAACGTCATAAACCATACAGCCTATGGTATCGTTTACGCGACTAACCAACGCTCTGGCATTGGGGTCTGGCAGGTAGTTCAATTCTTCCATTGCACGCATTACGGCTTCTTTGGTCGCATCCCCAGTTTTTGACGAGTTATTCACTACTCTTGATACGGTAGCTATTGAAACACCTGCTAGTTTTGCGACATCTTTAATCGTTGCCATGATTAGTATTTCTCAGTTAGTGCGTACAGTCTTGGTACCTGTATATTCAATATATCAGGGATGTATATTGCTTCACTAGGAATAAACAACGATAGAATGTAGGTTACCTCCCATTAAAAAAATGAAAGCGATTACATTTTTTTGGCTTGGAATGCTTTCTCTGATACTTGATCTTGTGTCGCCCTAAAAATGAGTGGTTTATCCGTTGGTACAGGGTTTGGTTAAAGGGGATAAACATCTTTTTCGTTTACAAAGCTAAATAAATACCATCGAACTATACTTGTTACGAGACAAGTAACCATGACGGAGGCAAGTTATGGAACTACACAACAAAACTGGCGATGTGACTAAGTTAGCTGATGACCTGACTTTGCAAGAAGTGGAAGAAATGGGATTTACGATTGATCTGTGTGACACAACATTTGATCCAACGGAACACTGGATGGCGAATGAAGAAGATCAGGAGCATAAAGGAAAGAAAAGCCCTTCTGTATCACGTCAGAAATAATTAAGCTGCGCCTTTCTGTATCGGATGATTTTTCAACTTGCAGAAAACAAAAAAGCCCGCTTATTTAGCGGGCTTTTTGAATCTGGCGGAGAGATAGGGATTCGAACCCTAGAAGGGCTACAAACCCTTGCCGGTTTTCAAGACCGGTGCATTTAACCACTCTGCCATCTCTCCGTTCTTGCGGCGTATAATACGAGGATATTTCTT
>JAQUHG010000199.1 GCA_028683735.1 Tolumonas sp.
TGAAACAAAAAGCCCTGCGTTATGCACTCGGGTTGTAATTGTATTGTTTGACCTGCTGTTCTACTTCCAGAAACACTTTCAGACTGCGGGATAAGTGTTTCTGTTTGTGGCGGATCAAATACAACGGGCGCACGATATTGTTCATGCCTTGCAGTTGTAAAGTGCTCAGGCGGCCACTTTCCAGTTGTTCTGCAATGACCGCCCGGGATAAACAACTGACGGTTTGGCTGTGACTGACCGCGTGTTTGATGGCTTCCGAGTTACCTAATTCCATCACCAGATTAAAGTGGTGGAGTTGCGGTAACAGCTGTTGCTCAACCACTTCGCGGGTGCCAGAGCCAGCTTCACGTAAGATCCACTGACATTTCGCCAGCTGTTCGGCACTGACGGTTTGTCCGGCTAACGGATGTGTTGCCGCACAAAACAGCAGCAGTTCATCCTGTCGCCAGAGCTGGCTTTCCAGTTCCATGCGATGACAAGGGCCTTCGATAAAACCAATATCAACGTCGAAATTTGCCACTGCTTCTGCTATGTCGGCACTGTTTGCGACTCGTAATTCCAGCTGGATGCCGGGAAATTTTTCACGATAACGGGCGATCACGGCGGGTAACAGATAATTACCAATCGTAGTGCTGGCACCAATTTTTAATATACTGCGACCATCCGCAAATAAGTTTTCCAACTCTTGTGCCTGCTCAAGTAACGCTTGTGCACGTGGGAAAAGTAACCGGGCATTTTCATTGACAATCAAGCGTTTGCCTGCGCGTTCAAACAATTGTACACCCAGCTGATTTTCCAGATCAGCCAGTGCGCTGCTGACAGCAGATTGAGATAACGAGAGTTTTTCTGCCCCGCGAGTGGTGGACTGAGTGTCGATAACGGCCAGAAAAACTTCTAATTGACGCAGCGTGATGTTCACAGTGATATCATTTTTTTGGATTGATTATTCAAATATAATCATTTTTAGTAATTAATTCATCTTTATTCTTTTATAAGCCATTTTACGGAGTTGGTTCGTAATGATCATCGAGGAATGATTGACGGGAATAGTCAACCATTCCATTATCAACAGTGACGGGTAATCTCGCCTTCATTAAGGAGAAACGATGAAACTGTACTACGCTCCCGGTGCCTGTTCTCAGGCTTCCCACATTGCATTACGTGAATCAGGTTTAGATTTTCAGCTGGAAAAAGTCGATTTACGCCAGAAAATTACTGCGTCAGGCGAAGATTATCGCACCATTAACCCATTAGGTTATGTGCCTGCTTTGCAACTAGACACCGGTGATGTGATCACCGAAGGCCCGGCAATCATGCAATTTATTGCGGACCAAGCGCCTGCGGCGGGTTTGTTGCCTGTAGTTGGTGTTGCCCGCTATCGCGCGATTGGCTGGTTGAATTTTATCGCCACCGAATTACACAAAACCTGTTCACCGCTGTTTTCCCCGACTATCACCGAAGAACAACGTAAACCGATCATTGAACGTTTGTCATTGCGTCTGGATACTATCGAGCAGAAATTTGCGGCAGGCGGTTATTTGATGGGCGTGAATTACTGTGTCGCAGATATTTATCTGTTTGTGGTGACTGGCTGGTTTGGTCGTTTACAGATCCCATTAAAAAAATGGCCGCACATCGAGCGTTTCCGCGAAGTGGTGGCCACACGCCCGGCTGTACAAGCTGCGTTAGAAGCCGAAGGGTTGATTTAACTCATCCTTATTTTGTATGAAAGCCCGCGTTGCGGGCTTTTTTGTTTTGGCTTGTGCGTTTCAATGTCATTAAAGCTTTGGCACAATGCCGGCGAAAATAACCTCGATGCCATTTAGCGAGGAATTATTACGGAGAGCTATTTTGTCGCAGTTGCCCATTCACGATCTGTTGCCACAACTTGCGCAGGCGTGTCATTCGCACAATCAGGTGATCCTGCAGGCATCGCCGGGCGCGGGTAAATCGACGGTAGTACCCTTATTCCTGTTACAGCAATTGGCGGGTTGTGGTCGTATTATCATGCTGGAACCACGTCGCTTGGCGGCACGGAATATTGCGCTATATCTGGCGCAACAACTTGGCGAACCGGTTGGGCAGCAGGTGGGGTATCGCGTGCGTGGTGAGCAGAAAACCAGTAACGCGACGCGGTTGGAAATTGTCACCGAAGGCATTTTGACGCGCATGCTGCAGCAAGACCCTGAGCTGAGTGGTGTCGATCTGCTGATTTTTGATGAGTTCCACGAACGTAGTTTACAAGCCGACACAGCCTTGGCGTTTGCGTTAGAAAGCCAGGCAGCATTACGACCCGATCTGAAATTACTGGTGATGTCAGCTACACTCGATGGTTTACCGTTGCCACAACTGTTACCCGATGCAATGGTGCTGAATTGCCCCGGTCGCAGTTATCCGATCACGTATCATTATCAGCCGGTAAACCGGCAGCAACCGTTAGTGCCACAATGGGGATCGGTAATTGTTGAGGCGATTTCAAATGAACAGGGCAGCTTGTTAGTCTTTTTGCCCGGCGCCGGGGAAATCGATCGTTTGGCGGAATGGCTGCAGCCACGCTTACCCGACACTATTGCTGTGTTACGTTTACACGGTCGGCTACCGTTTGTCGAACAACAGCGGGCGATTTTGCCTTGTGCAGCAGGGCAACGCAAAGTCGTGCTGGCGACCAACGTAGCGGAAACATCACTGACCATAGAAGGTATTCAGATCGTCATTGATAGCGGTCTGGAACGGCGCAGCAGTTTCGATTTAAAAAGTGGTGTGACGCGACTAGAGACCAAACAGATCGCCAAAGCATCGGCGACTCAACGTGCGGGGCGTGCTGGTCGTTTAGGCCCCGGTGTTTGTTATCGATTATGGAGCCAAGAGGCACAAGAACGTCTGGAAGAACAGGCGCCGGCAGAGATCCTGTGCAGTGATCTGTCATCATTGTTACTGGACGCTGCACTGTGGGGCAGTACGCCGGAACAATTACCATTGTTAGACCCGCCACCGGCTGCGGCCTTGGCCGCAGGCCGTCAGTTGTTGCAATGGCTGGAAGTCTTTGATGCGCAGCATAAATTGACGGATAAAGGCCATCAGCTCGCCGCCTTACCTTGTGAACCCCGCTTGGGGCATTTGTTATTAGGAGCACAGGCGCTGGAACAGCAAGGTTATGCTGAGTTACTGGCTGCGGCCTGTTATCTGGTGGCGTTACAAGAAGAGCGCGTGTTGGGCAATGATCCTGTCTCCGTGCAGCTGCAGCGTTTAAGTCACAGTTTACGCCCGGCGGCACAACGCTGGTGGCAACGGTTAAACGGCGAAGGTGCTTTGCCGTCTTGTTCGGTGGCGCAGATCGATCTGTTGTGTGCGCTGGCGTGGCCCGATCGTATCGCGAAAAACAGCGGTGAATTACGTTATCAGCTGGCAAATGGGCAGCGCGCCGATCTGATGTTTGACCACCCTTGTCAGGGCAAAGAGTGGTTGGTGGCCGTCTCATTGCAACAAACGGAACAAGGCTTACGTATCTATACCGCCGAGCCACTCGATATTGTTTTGTTGCAGACCATGCAACCGCAATTGTTTCGTGAAACCACCCATCTGGGCTGGGATAGCAAAGCCGAGCGGGTTCGCGCAGAAAAACAAGCCTGCTTAGGCGCGATTGTACTGAAACGTCAGCCACTCACTGATCTGAGTGCCGAACAAAAAACACAATGTTTGCTGGAAGGGATCCGCTTCCATGGTCTGGTGTGTTTGCCGTGGAATGAAGAGAGTGAGCAATGGTTGCAACGCTGGCGTTGTGCCGGCGATTGGTTGCCGGAATTAGCATTGCCAGCAGCTGACGATGTGACGTTATTAGCGAGCCTGGAGCAGTGGTTATTACCGCATCTGGATGGTTTATCGCGTTTAGATGATCTGCGCCGATTATCATTCCTGACCATTTTGAAAGGGAACTTAAGCTGGGCGCAGCAGCAAAAACTTGATGAGTTATTACCCACCCATTTTACCGCGCCAACCGGAAGCCGTATTCCATTGCGTTATGCTGCAGGGCGCGCACCGGTGCTGGCGGTACGTATTCAGGAGATGTTTGGTCAACGCGACACACCGACAGTGGCGCATGGCAAAATAGCATTGCAGATCGAGTTGTTATCGCCGGCGAAACGCCCGCTACAGATCACACAGGATCTGGTGGCTTTCTGGCAAGGGGCGTATAACGATGTAAAAAAAGAGGGCAGAGGGCGTTACCCGAAACATTTTTGGCCCGATGATCCGCTAGAAGCGATGCCGACAAAAACAGTGAAAAGACTGATGCAAAAGGATTAATTCATTTTGGCAAAGAAACCGGTAAAAAAGAAAGTAACGGCATATCCATTCTGGCACTGGCGCCGTTGGATCCGTTTTGCCATCAAACTGAGTTTGGTGGGCATTGCCTTCATGGTGATGTTTGGCATCTATCTCGACAGTCTGATCCACAGCAAGTTTGATGGTCAGAAATGGCAGCTTCCGGCTGTGGTCTATAGTCGTCCATTGGAGTTATTTCCGGGGCAGCGCTTGTCGGTGCAGCAGATGCTGCATGAGCTCAAGTTGCTGAATTACCGCGAAAGTACTCGTCCACAGGGGCCGGGGCAATATGCGGTGAATGGTCAGCGGATGCTGGTGATCCGCCGTTCGTTTGATTTTGCCGATGGCGCAGAAAAGACACGACCGTTATTGCTGAGTTTCAGCGGGCAACGTCTGGCGAGTATTCAGAATGCCGATAATCAGCATGAACTGGCTTATGTACGCATGGATCCGGTGTTGCTTGATCGTCTCAGTGGTGATGAGATCGAAGATCGTATTTTGCTGCGCATTAATCAGGTGCCGCAAACGTTCGTCAACATGCTGTTGCTGGTGGAAGATCGTGATTTTTACAATCATGGCGGCGTGTCGATTCTCTCGATTGGTCGTGCGTTTCTGGCCAATTTACGCGCCGGTCATGCGGTACAGGGCGGCAGTACGCTGACCCAGCAGTTGGCGAAAAACTATTTCCTCACGCGTGAACGTAGCCTGATGCGTAAGGTGCAGGAAGCCTACATGGCGGTGATCATCGATTATCGTTATGAGAAAAACCAGATCCTCGAAACCTACATGAATGAGATCTACCTTGGTCAGAACTATGCGCAAGGTGTGTATGGCTTTGGTCTGGCGTCGTATTTCTATTTCGGTATGCCACTCAATGAGCTGGAGCCGGATCAAATGGCGTTGCTGGTGACTATGGTGCGCGGCCCGTCTTATTACGATCCATGGCGTTATCCGGAACGGGCACAACAGCGTCGCGACATGATTTTACGGCTGATGCTGGAAAATAATCAGCTGTCACCGGAGCAGTTCCAGCGGTATGCCTCGCGGCCTTTAGGGTTGCTGGAGCGAGGGCAGATGACTTTTGGTCGTACACCGGCTTTTATGAATCTGCTGCGTCGAGAATTACGCCAACGATTTGGTGAAGGGTTCCTCAAACAGTCCGGGCTGAAGATTTTCACCAGTCTGGATCCGGTGGCGCAACAAGCGGCAGAAGAGTCGGTTTCCTCACAACTGGATAGCATTGAAAAACGCCTGAATCGCAAGGCTCTACAAGGCGCGATGGTGGTCACCAACCGCCATTCCGGCGAAGTGTCCGCGTTAGTTGGCGGACGGGATACCAATTATGCGGGGTTAAACCGTGCACTGGATGCGCGTCGTCCGATTGGCTCGCAGATTAAACCGTCTGTTTATCTGACCGCGTTGGATCAAGGCTATCAGTTGGCAACGCCGTTGAAAGATGAACCGTTGCAGCTGCGTAATCAGGGCGGTAAAACCTGGGCACCACAAAACTACGATAAAACCTATCGTGGCAATGTGCCGTTGTATGCCGCGATGGCTAATTCACTCAACGTCCCGACGGTTCGTTTAGGTATGGCGGTCGGTATCCCGGCGGTGGCGGAAACGCTGAAGAAACTGGGGGTGACGCAGGATATCCCTCTTTT
>JAQUHG010000200.1 GCA_028683735.1 Tolumonas sp.
GTTAACGCAGTTTTTTGCGGTATTGCCGGGCCTGCGAGTGCAATAACAATTAAACAAGCAAATAAAAACAGTACTAAAGGAATATTGATCTTAGATTTATGTGGTTCACTTTTCATCATTACAGCAAGTAAATGGGCTGAAATATAGCTTTGTTGTTTTATTTTTCGAGTGGATGAGAAATAAAACATAACAAACAATGGGAGAAAAAGGATAAAAAAATAAAGTCTCAGGAAGATAATATCAGTCATTTCTTAATACCCAGAGTAACATCGCGATGACTAGTAAAAGGCAGGAGAGAGGCCACATCAGTAATTCTATGTATGGTTGATAAGTGACTGTTTTTATGGATAACGGCTCAATAAGATTAATTTGTTGATATATTTCAGACAGATCTTGTTCGCTGCGGGCTCTGAAATACTGCCCACCTGTTATTTGTGCAATTTGTTCCAGTGTTGTTTCATCTAAGTCACTTTGGCTTTCTGTTTCTGTTGGATCGGCGCCGATACCTACGGTATAAATCTTTAATCCACTGGCTTTAGCTAAACCAGCAGCATCAATCGGCGATATAGTATTTACAGTGTCACGTCCATCACTAAGTAATATCAACGTCTTATTTTTGAATGGTTCATGTAATGTTCTTTTCACTGCAAGAGTAATGGCTTCTCCTATGGCAGTGAATTTGCCCGCAAGACCCACATTTACCTCATCAAGCAATTGTCCGGTCGCTTGCAGATCTTGAGTAAATGGGATCATCAGGTAGGCATGGTCCGCAAATAAGATTACACCAACACGATCCCCCTGACGTTGTTTTACAAATGATTGTAAATACGATTTCACCATATCTAACCGCTCAACCGATTGGCCATTTAAGGTCATATCGTTAATTTGCATGCTGTATGACACATCAACCGCCAGCAATAAATCTCGAGATGGTGATGTTTGCACAATGGGTGTACCCAGCCATTGTGGGCGCGTCAGCGTCAATATTAATAAACACCAACCTATAATTAATAATGTTTTTGAAAAACGATGGCGTGCTGTGTTTCCCACAACATGATTTGCAAGAAAAGGTAATGTTGGTGCGTTAATAATAATGTGCTGATTTTTTTTGGCTTTAACAAACCAGAAAACCAGCAAGGGTAGGGGCAATACACAGGCAAACCATGGCCAGGCAAAACTAATCATAACGGCCTCCGGTTGCGCACATGTCTAAACCAACGTTTGCATTCGCGAATAATGGCTTTTTTCTCTTGATTTGAAAGTGAAGAATTAGAATAGGACCAATTTCCCCACTCTTCAGAGAAACGTGAAAATTGACAAGATGAGTTTTTGTCAAGGAATTTGAGCCATTCAGTCGTATGTAAACCGGCAAATTGCTCACGAGGCCAAAAATAGCTGGCAACTTTTTTTAGTAATAAATTGATGGCTGGAACACAGTTATCCGGATTTTTTTTGATAATTACTCGCAGCTCTCGTTTTAGTCGCCAATAAAACTTATAACGAGGCCACGATTTATAAAAGAAAATAAGAAACAATATTGCGCACAGTGTGGCTGAAAATAGAACAATGGTTTGATTGTCGAGCACATCTAATTTAGGCCCGGGCAGAATATCATGCAGTTGTTCAAGTGGTGCTGTCATTTATAATTGTTCTGCTAATGGTTTTGATGCGTCAAAAGTTAACAATTGCTTAGAATAGCTACATAATTTTCTTTCTAATTCAAATTGGCGGAACCCGGCAATTTTGGCGTAGTGATGCTTAAAATCATCGTCAGCTAATAAAAAGCCTGAATTGTCATCATTTTCTACACCTAAAACACCTTCCCCTTCAATCTGTCGTTCTAATGCATCATAAACTTGGATTAAGTTCACTTCGTGTCGTTTGCGTAAAAAACGGATCATTAAAAATGATTTATGGGACAAACGATAGAAGTCACTGATCACCACGAGTCTGGCCCCTGGTCTAAGCATATTACCTAAGGTAGTCAGGCTGCTGGTCATTTCCACAGAGATAGAGGGCTGGTGCAGGCCGGTGTTGTAGCTATCAACAATTTGTTTTAACCAAAAAAGAACACCTTTGCGATGGCTAATAGGCGCCTGAACGAATGTTTGTTCTCCACACAAAATCAAACCACCAATTTTGTCGCCATTTTTCAGTGCATGCCAGGCAACGGCAGCAGCGACCAATGATGCTAAACGTGATTTGAGTTGGCCGCGTGAACCAAAATACATCTCTTTCGAGAGATCCAGCAGTATATACACGGAACGATCTCGTTCTTCGCGGTATAACTTGGTGTGCGGTTTCCCGGTTCTGGCGGTAATTTTCCAGTCCATATTACGTACATCGTCACCGATCATATACGGACGCACCTCGGCAAACTCCATGCCACGTCCTTTTTTACGGGAAAGATGTACGCCGGTTCGCCAGCCATCGGAAAGCTGTGCTGCAATACGGCTTCCACTTACTGATGCTGCTAATAAGTCATCCAGTGTAAGTGTTACGCCGTCATTTAGTTTCATGCAACGACAACCTTTTGTAATAACAGCGAAATGACATCTTTTGGCGTAATACCATCGGCTTCTGCTTCTACTGTCAACATGAGACGATGCCGCATTACTGGGTAGATGCAATATTGTATGTCTTCTGGCGTGACATAATTACGCCCAGCCAACCATGCTCTAACTCGCGAGCAACGCAATAAAGCAATGCTGGAGCGGGGGCTGACACCATATGCAAGCCAACGAGCTAAATCGGGGTCATACGCTTGCGGATGTCGGGTGGCGGTAGCTAAATTCACGATATAATTTTCAATCGGTGTTGCAGCAATCACCTGCAAGGCATATTGGCGCGCAGCAAAAATCTGCAGCTGAGTTAATTGTGGTGCAGTCGGATTGCTTTCAACTCTGCTCTCAGCATGGTTTAGGCGCAGAATACTTAATTCATCAATAGCCGATGGATAATCAAGCTCAAGATGCAGCATAAAACGATCTAATTGTGCTTCCGGAAGCGGATAAGTGCCTTCCTGCTCGAGCGGGTTTTGTGTCGCCATGACCAGAAACAGCGGGGGCAGATGATAACTTTTGCGCCCAATAGTGACTTGTCGTTCTTCCATGGCTTCCAGCAAAGCGCTTTGTACTTTAGCCGCAGCACGGTTAATTTCGTCAGCTAATACTATTTCATTGAACAATGGCCCTGGCTGGAAAACGAAAGTGCCATTTTGTGGACGGTAGATCTCTGTCCCTGTCAGATCTGCGGGCAAAAGATCAGGGGTAAACTGTATCCGGTGAAAATGGCTTTCGACACAACTGGCCAGCATTTTAATTGAGCGGGTTTTAGCTAAACCAGGCGGGCCTTCAACAAGAATATGACCATCAGCCAATAGCGCCATCAGCAAGCCGTCGATCAGGTGTTGTTGCCCGATGATTTGTTCATTCAGAAATTGTTTAACGTTGGCAATAGCAGCCAAACAAGCATCTTCTGTTATGGTTTGCTGTTGTTCGTTATAAATATTATCCACAGCATCGTCCTTTGATTAAATTTCCTGCGATGATGATAAAGCTACACACAGTATAAATTCCAAATGCAACTATGAGCCATTGCGGCATAGTCCACGAAAGGAATTGCCATTGAATATCAGAACATTCGCCTGTTGCATTAAAAAACCATGGTACCCATTTATTGAGCGGTAACCATTGTGGGAAGCTAACAAACAAATCGCAAGTATTAAATGGAGACGGATGAATCTGAATGTCGGTATGGCGTAAAGCTAAACGCAGGCCTTCAATAGAGGAATAGGCCCAGAGCAGTAAGCCGCTCCAACGTAGAAAAAGGTTTTTAGGATTAATAAAACCGATAGCGGCACCTGCCATAATACCCAGAATGGCTACCCGCTGATAAATACACATGACACAGGGCGGTAACCCCATAACATGCTGAAAAAACATACCGCATAATTCAAGAAACAGCGTGGAGCCCAGTAAAACAGCCCATGCAATGCGGTTTTGTGTCAGAGTTCGAATGAATGCAATCATTTCAATATCCAAAGATGAAAACTGTAGAAATTAGAATACAGAACTCTTGAAAATGGAAGAGCGAAAAATACGATAACGTGTTGATTTTTTAGTGTGACATAGTGTCAACGTTGCGTCATTGCTTGAAATGCAAAAGCGAGGGGTGAGTCATATAACATGGATTTATTCTATGGAAGCCTGACACTAAGGTATGAATTGCAAGATATCTTAAGGCTTATTTGGGCTTTTTAAGACTTAAGATATGATTACCCTAACGGACATGAAGGTTATATCGTGCCACATAAAAATATATAAAACCATAATGTTGTTTTTATATATTTCCTATGAATATAAAAAACAGAAACAATATTTAATCTGCCATTCAATGCATAGATAAAGTCCTGGATTAAATTCAGGACTTTAATCTAACCGATAAAGATAATAGCGAACTGGATTATGAAATTAATGCCGGAATACGGGATAGTTTGTAAGCGGTTAATGACATCGTAATAACTAAGGTAATAATTAGCGCCGTTGCCACACCCCGCCATTCACCATATCGCCAGAATAAACCAGACATTGAACCAACAACACTCGAACCTAAGTAGTAACTACTCAGATAAAGCGACGCACCCAAGGCTTTGGTTTTGCCTGCGCGTTGGCCGACCCAGCTACTGGCAATGGTATGGCCACCAAAAAAGGCAAATGTTTGCATAGTAATGCCCAAGACAACCAACGGTAACCAAGGCGAAAATGTGAGTAATAATGCGACTAGCATCATCAGCATGGAGCCTATTAATGCTTTATAACGGCCGACTTTTTGTGCGATACGGTGGGCCTTTGCGGATGCCACCGCACCAACCAAAAACAATGTAAAGATGCCACCAATGATGCTGGGACGTAAGTTAAAGGGCGCTGCTTCCAAATGAAAACCAATGTAGTTATATAAACTGACAAAACATCCCATCAAAATAAAACCACTGGCGTATAACCATGGTAACCCTTCATCTTTTAACAAAGTAATGAAAGCTTGTTTTAATTCACGACGCCCTTGCTGCGAAAATGGCAGAGGTCGGGGATGAAAATGCTGAGATGCAGGTAACTTTTGCCAGAACACCACTGCGGAGATCAGGCCGATACTACCGACTATTAATGCAGCGATATGCCATGAAAAATAGTCGGCAGCCAATGCTGTTACCAAACGGCCACTCATTCCGCCAATCGCCGAGCCGGAAATATAAACGCCCATGGATTTACCCAGCGAAATTACTTCAATTTCTTCGGCCAGATAAGCCATCGCAACCGCCGGGAGGCCCGCGAGAACAATGCCAGCGAACAGACGCAGGACAAGCAATGATGAGTAATCGGGTACGAAGGTTGTCAGTAATGTCATTATGGCCGCTAGCAGCATGGCGCAACTCATTACAGGCTTCCGGCCGAAGCGGTCAGAGATAAAACTGGATGGTAGCTGCGACAAGGCCAGTGCGGCGGTTGAAATAGATAAGATTGTGCTGCTTGCGGCAGGCGATAAAGAGAAGGTGCGGGCAAATAACGGGAGTATTGGCTGGACCCAATACAGTAGCCAAAAAGTAGAAAAACCACCGAGGAAAATAGCCAGATTAGTATGTTTGAAAGCGACAGAGCCGGCTTGAATTTGCGTTGCTGGCGGGTACAAAGAAGAGCTATCAGGGGGATCGGTCAGTATTTGATCTTGTGACATAAATTGAAATGTCCTTATTCGTTACCAGAATGCCAATAAAAATTATCGTTATCTATTTTATTAATAATTAAATGAATTTTAGTTATATAGACTGCAATTCAATTTTCATGTTAGCAGAGCTTAATATATTCACAATCATTATCCAGGATATCAGTACCTAT
>JAQUHG010000201.1 GCA_028683735.1 Tolumonas sp.
CGAGCAGTTGCCGGCACGCTCACCGATACCATTGATGGTGCATTCGATTTGGCGTGCGCCCATCTGTACGGCACTGATTGAGTTGGCGACGGACAACCCCAAATCATCGTGGCAGTGTACCGAAATAATGGCTTTATCAATGTTTGGCACACGGTTGAACAAGGTGTGAATGATGCCACCAAATTCAGATGGAATAGTGTAACCGACGGTATCGGGAATGTTGATGGTACGGGCACCGGCAGTGATCGCGGCTTCCACCATCCGGCACAAATTGTCGATCGGGGTACGGCCCGCATCTTCACAGGAAAACTCGACGTCATCAGTAAAGCGACGTGCGTATTTCACTGCGTTGATACCCATTTCTAATACGTCTTCAAAGCTCTTCTTCAATTTGCTTTCAACGTGAATGGTTGAGGTGGCCAGGAAGGTATGAATACGGAACTGATCGGCGACTTTCAGTGCTTCTGCTGCCGCGTCGATATCTTTTTGCAACGCGCGTGACAAAGCACAAACCCGGCTGTTTTTGATCTGACGGGCGATAGTCTGTACTGATTCAAAATCACCAGGTGAAGAAACCGGGAACCCCACTTCCATCACGTCAACACCCAGCCGCTCCAGCGCCAACGCGATCTGCAATTTTTCACGTACAGTTAAGCTGGCTGGTAATGCCTGTTCACCATCCCGCAAGGTGGTATCGAATATGATGACGCGATCTGACATATGAATTCCCTCATTAAACTGATGGTCTTGCGCCTGGCGGTAATAAAAAACCCGCGCTGTCTGCGCGGGTTCGTTAGATTCTGAGCCTTTATTCAGCTGCAACTAACCCACGCGAAAATCCGCGATGAGAAGGAGTAGGAGCAGAGACATAAAGCGCATAGCGATATCCTTTTTTATCTGTTGAGTAATGAATACGCCTTTTACCGGGACTTGTCAAACATCACTTGCATGGTTGGTGTTGTTTTTGATGATAAATAGCTTAAAATTGACTTAATTTGATATTTTATTGCGCAATTATTGCGATTGAATGCAACAAGTAGGATGTGATGGCTCTGTTCAACCCGGTAGTTAATAATCAGAGTTGTATGAAGAATTGATCGCTCTGCTGTGGGCTGCGTATTGCTGAGTATAGTCAACAAATCGCAATATGAGCCTGATGCATGGCATCTTTGAATTTCGATAACCGCTTTATTCACGAACTACCGGGCGATCCGCTGACAGTAAATCAAACTCGGCAGGTCAACGCAGCATTCTGGTCAACCGTGACACCAACTCCGGTGCCACAACCGCAACTGATCGCCAGTTCTGCCGAGGTGGCGGCGTTACTGGGTCTGACATCCGCTGATTTACAGCAACCCGAGTGGGTAGCGGCCTTGGCGGGGAATGGGTTGTTAGAAGGAATGTCACCTTTTGCGACCTGCTATGGTGGTCACCAATTTGGCCAATGGGCCGGGCAGTTGGGCGATGGTCGCGCGATCAGTTTGGGTGAGTTACTGCATAATAATCAGCGTTGGGAATTACAACTCAAAGGCGCTGGGCCCACACCTTATTCACGTCGTGCCGATGGCCGTGCTGTTTTGCGCTCATCTATTCGTGAATTTCTTTGCAGTGAAGCGATGTTTCATCTCGGTGTGCCGACCACGCGCGCGCTGAGTCTGGTGTTAACGGGCGATGCCATTTGGCGCGATATGTTTTATGACGGCAATCCGAAAGCGGAACCGGGCGCGATCGTCTGCCGGGTGGCGCCTTCTTTTATCCGCTTTGGCCATTTCCAGTTGCCGGCGATGCGCGGTGAACTCAGCCAGTTAAATCAACTTATCGATTTCACCATTGACCGTGATTTTCCACATCTGTTAGCTGAACCGGCGGAACAACGTCGTGCGCTGTGGTTTCGCGAGATCTGCCGCACCACGGCAACATTGATGGTGGAATGGACACGGGTTGGTTTTGTGCATGGAGTGATGAATACCGACAACATGTCGATCTTGGGCTTAACTATTGATTATGGCCCGTATGGCTGGGTGGATAATTTTGATCTGCATTGGACCCCCAACACCACTGATGCCGAAGGGTTGCGTTACTGCTTTGGCCGGCAACCGGCAATCGCCCGCTGGAACCTACAACGTTTGGCGGAAGCATTAGCGACTGTGATACCCGATCAGGTTATTTTCTCGGAAGGCCTTACTGCGTTCGATGAGGTCTTTGCGCTGGAAATGGGCAACATGCTGGCGGCGAAATTAGGTTGGCAGCAGTGGCAGCCGGAAGACAGTGAACTGGTGAATCGCTTGTTTGATCTGTTGCAGCAAGCTGAAGTCGATATGACGTTGTTTTTCCGCCAATTGGCGCAGCTAGATGTGACACAGCCAGATTTATCTTGGCTTACAGAGGCTTTTTACCGCGACGATCTGTTGGCGCAGCATCAACCGGCCTTGACGCAATGGCTGAACGATTACAGTCAGCGGGTCTTAAGCGAAGGTATTTTGCCGGAAGATCGTGCTGCTCGGATGAATCAGGTTAATCCCGTTTATGTATTACGCAATTATCTGGCGCAACAGGTTATTGAGGCGGCTGAACAAGGAGATTATCAGCCGATCGCTGAGTTGTTGGCGGTGCTGCGTCACCCCTATACCGAACAACCGGGAAAAGCAGCCTATGCGCAAAAACGGCCAGATTGGGCGCGGCATAAACCCGGTTGTTCGATGTTGTCCTGCAGCTCTTAAATCAGGGGTTATTCATCAGGCTAATTGTTTCGTTAAAAACTGCGATGATGCCGGGCAGAGTCCGGCAAATTGCGAGGTATTGCGGATCACATCCGGCGCGTCATTGCGTGGGGTGATCGTATAACCTTGGTGGCTAAAAAATGGCGCTGCAGTTTGCGTTAATAAATACAACGTCTTGATGTTCTTATCCTGAGCTTGCTGTTCCAGATAGGTCACTAATTTTTGTCCGATGCCCTGCTGACGTTCTGTTTCATGTACCGCCAGAGAGCGTAGCAGACCTATGTCTCCATAACATTCCAGCCCAATGATGCCAGTCAGTTTTTCGCCGGTGAAATAACCCCATAAACTGACTTTATCTGGTTGCAGATCGGTGCTGTTAAGCCCGGCATCTTGCAACAGTTGGTGGGTGGTATCATCTACCGTGACTGGGCGAATATTAAAACCAGATTGAATCAGCAGCTGATCCAACGTTTCGATCAGTGTATTTAATAACGATAACAACTCACCCGAACCGCTGGCTGACAACGTCAGGATCTCGGTGATCTGTGTTTCCATATTGTCGGGCAACAACGCGGCTTGTTGTTTCAACAGGGGTAATATCTTTTTCTCACCTGGGTGTTTTAGCTGGTTAACTGCAAACAAAATATCGAAATAGCTGGCAAGAAAAGCGGCGATCCGGTGATTCACGGATACCAAATCATGGCGCAGTAGCGCTTTTTCAATTTGACCAAAATAAGAGGGGATCTTACCGCGCAGCAGTGCCCGATTTTTATCGATGATATTGCGCTGTAGTTGAATTGGATAGGCGACATCATATTGCTGCTGCAGGTTGGTAAATTGATGATGACGGTCAAACAATACAATACTGTTAACGACATTGCTCCAGAAGCAAGTGCTGTAGCCGGTGTCAGCCTGACAATCCACCACTGTGCGTTTTAAGGTATTTTCCAGCCAATGCAAATCACGATATATCAGCTCAATCTCTTTGCCATTGAGTAAGACACCGTCATCCTCCGTTTCCCAATACTGATTATTAAACTCCATATAAGAGTAAAGGCCAGCTAAGGCTTGTTTGCGCAATTCTACGCTAATTGGGGCAGTGCTATACGCATAAACATCGTAATCGGAATGATGGTCGGTTGTTTGTGTCGCGTAAGAACCCGCTAAAACCACTGCTTCGACAGCGGGTAATTCAGCTAATCTGCGTACCACGTTTTGCAGTTGTTCATCCTGAATCATTGTTATTCCCGTCATGTTATTTTGCTGCTTAATTGACGCTTTTTAACACAATAAGGACTCAAAAAGTGGTGGTTGAATCAAATGATCGGCAATATAACCATCACATAACGTGATCTTCATAGTGTGAAAGCAAATGGCTGGAGCGGTTGTGTTGCTGATTTAGCGGGGGAAATGCGGCTAAAGTTTGCTTGCCATCACTTCTTTATGAAGGTGATATGGCAAGCAAAACAGATGTTTTATTCGAAGGTTTCAGACTGATCGCCTGGGCGAAGTTTTAGCTGAATACCTTTTAAGAAATTGCGTAAGATCTGATCTTTGCATTCACGGTAATGTTTATGGTCTGGTTTGCGGAAAAAGGCACTCAGTTCATGTTTACTGATGCGTAAATCAGCCAGATCCATAAGGGTTAAAATGTCATCATCTTTCAGATCTAATGCGATCTTCAGTTTTCGGAAAATAATGTTATTGGTCAACGATTGCTCTGGCGCGGGTTGTGCGCCTTCTTTTTTACCGCGTTTTTCATTGATCAAACCATTCAGGAACAATGCAAAGGTGGCGTCATTGCAAGCTTGATAATCAGGATCAGAATCGTTTTTTAACCAGTTGCTGACCTGCACGCGGGTTACCTTGTGATCAGCTAAGCCAAAGATGGCAACCATTTTGGCATCGTTAAAATCGAAGGCATAGCGGAGGCGGCGCATAATATCATTATTGGTCACAAACATATCCTGATTTGAGCTGCAGTAGTGTCACCGTGACCCACTGCTAAAATGTCTGGGAATTTTAACAGATATTATTGTGGCCGCTGTCAGTAAGATGGATGTTTTTTTGTAAGCAGCCGGATGGGGCCATCCGGCTTTGAATTTAGGCTTAGGCTTTTTTCACAAATTCGGTTTTCAGCTGCATCGCACCGATACCATCGATTTTACAGTCGATGTCATGATCACCGTCGATCAGGCGGATATTTTTCACTTTAGTACCGATCTTAACGACTAATGATGAGCCTTTAACTTTCAGATCTTTAATGACGGTCACGGTGTCGCCATCTTTCAGTTCATTGCCATGGGCATCACGGAACACTTTGGTTTCTTCTACGCTTTCGGCGGCATCTTTAGACCATTCATGCGCACACTCAGGGCAGATGATCATGCTGCCATCTTCATATGTGTATTCGGAGTTACATTTTGGGCACGGAGGTAAACTGCTCATGGGGCACCTTTGCTGATTAATTGACTTGTTGAAAGGCGACTATTTACCGCCATTATGAGTTTTTGAGTCACATGCTATGTGCATGTTTGCTCAAAGGGGCGACATAATAGCGCCTGTTTTCGTCTGGTTGTACTCAAAATGTGTTGTTAGTACGGAAAATAAGCAAAAAAAAGTTGGGGTATGGAGTCGGTTGGTGCAGGTAATGGACTTAAACAGATAAACCATATTCTTTTCGTTCGGTCAGACATTCGTGTTCCGCCATTTCAAAATCTCTGCAAATAGCCGGGCGATGTTCGTAAATTGTGCAC
The DNA here is from genome assembly GCA_028683735.1 of Tolumonas sp. Lineage (GTDB taxonomy): Bacteria > Pseudomonadota > Gammaproteobacteria > Enterobacterales > Aeromonadaceae > Tolumonas. The sequence goes on from JAQUHG010000201.1 coordinate 5,477, forward strand.
ATTAATGTTTCACGATCGAGTGCTGCACACCAGCCATCATCAAGCCGCGCCATCACTTCACCGCCCCAGGCATCAATAGCAATTAAATGCTCTGGAACGCCTGTATCAGAGATCAGCATGACCTCTAACCGACAACAGCAGGCCTGACAGTTGGCACAGGTAATTTCTGACGTATTTAAATTAGTTATTTCGATGGACATAAATTCCTGCGGTGGGTGAGGTGACTAATCCGATAGTCATGACGAGATAGTGTATACGCATTAGGGCGCGGGTTCCCACCGGTATCGATGGGAACGAGTTGGCACCGAAAAATAAACGATTAGTTAGCGTTCCAGAGCGGAACAGAACCAGAGTTTATTACCTTCACTATCCAGAAAGCTGCCGACATAGAAGCTGGAGTCATATACT
>JAQUHG010000202.1 GCA_028683735.1 Tolumonas sp.
CGCACACACATTTTTTGTGCGTATGGGCATCGTGGCCCGAGGCGGCAACCGATAGGCAAATGCTGCAGTGGTGGTATGGAGCCGGGTAGGGTGATCAGCTCTGATTTATGCGGCAAGTTCTGACTGAAATCGGGTAATGCGTTTAATAGTGCGTTGGTGTAAGGATGGTGGGGGTTTTTTAATACCAGCTCTCGTGGGCCGGTTTCTACCATCTGACCGCAATACATCACACTGATGGTATCCGCCAGATTCGCGATCGCATTTAAATCGTTACTAATCAGCAAAATGGTGGTGTGGTTAACCACGTTCATTTTGTCCAGCAGACGCAGAATTTGTGCCTGTGTGGTGGCTTCCATGGCACTGATGGGCTCATCGGCGATCAACAGTTTTGGTTTGACCGCGATAGCCATCGCAATCATGACTTTCTGGCAGATGCCATCAGAAAGCTCTAGTGGATAGGCGTTCATGACTTTGTCGTGATCTTTGACACCGACGCGGTGCAATAAAGCTTTGGCATGTTTTTTCCGCCAAAATGGCCATTGCCACCATTTACCTTCGAATACCCGGCTTGGGATGACTTCCATGAGTTGATCGCCCACGGGAAGCGATGGATCCAGACATGAAACGGGCTCTTGGAATATCATGGCGATGTTATTCGACAAAAACTTGCGGCGCTGGCGGGGGGTCAATTCCAATATATTGACATCGCAGATCCGCAGGCGGTCAGCCGAAACATGCCAGTTATCTTTAGTGATCCCGACCAGTGCTTTGGCAACCAGACTTTTACCTGAACCGGACTCACCCACTAAACCGCGGACTTCGCCTTCGTTAATTGTCAGGCTGATCTTATCAACGACTTTGACTCGGCCTTGCGAGGTATCGATTTCAATGGTCAGATTACGAATATCCAATAACGGCATTATTCAAGTCCTTGTTGCAGTGCTTTACGCAGGCCTTCACCGACCAGATTGGTGGCAACCACACTGAGCATGATGGCTAACCCCGGTAATGCAACGTTCCACGGTGAGATATAGGCAAGATCTAAACTATCTGCGAGCATGGTGCCCCATTCTGGTAATGGTGATTGCGCGCCGATCCCCAGAAAACAAACGGCACTGATATCGAGTATGGCGGCAGAAAGCCCGCGTGTAGTTTGCGTGACCAGCACATCCAAAATGTTCGGTAAAATCGCGAGTCGCAGAATACGCCATGGTGTTGAACCATCGAGGCGGACCGCGATGATGTACTCTTTACCGGCTATTTCGCGGACAGCGTTAAATGAAGCTCGAATAAACTGTGGGATCAAGGCTAATGTGATCGCAAGCAAAGCATTTTCGAGGCTGGCACCCATCAGCGAAACCAGCACAATAGCCAGCAATAAAGATGGAACAGATAACAACACATCCAGCATGTGGTGCAAGATGCTGGATATCAGACCGCGTTGCATACCTGCAACAACCCCAATGCTGGAACCAATCAACATGGCCAACAGACAGGCGGTTAGTGCGCTACCAAAGGTCATCTGTGCGCCATATAACAGACGTGATAACACATCCCGACCTAAGTCATCGGTGCCTAAAAAGTAATGCAGTGAGCCATTTTTTTCCCACGAAGGAGAGAGCAGGAGTGCATTAGCATTTTGATCAAACGGATCATAACTGGATAACGAAGGGCCCAGCAGTGCCATGGCAATAAAAAACGCAAACATCCATAAACCGGCCATCGCACGCGAATTTTGGCGAAAGGTCTGCCATGTCTGCGCTAGCGGCGATGGTATGCGGATCTCCGGGTAAATTCTAACCTTGCTGGGCATACATCGCTTTCCTTTTAGCTGGGTAGAACAGAACGGTCAGTAATTCAGAAAAGACATTGATGACAATAAGCGTAATGGCTATTACCAGCATGCAGGCGAGAACAGCGGCGAAATCGCGGGCATTGATACTGCTGACCAGCCAGCGGCCTAATCCGGGCCATTCAAACATCTGCTCAGTAATAATGGCGGAGGTCACTATGGTACCAAATTGCATACTCATCATCGGTAAGATGGGTGGCAGTGCATTTCGTAAACCATGCGTTAACACGACACTCCAGGTGGAGCGTCCGCGGCTGAGGGCCGCTTTAATATAACTTTGCCCCATCACTTCACTGAGCGAACTGCGCACTAAGCGGATCACTTCTGTTGTGGTGATCAAACCCAGTACACATGCAGGTAAGATCAGGTGCTGCAGGGCATCCCACAGTGCAGCCATACGATATGGTTTATCGGACAACCAGCAGTCGAGCAAACTGAAGCCGGTTACAGGCGGAATTTGATAAAGCAGGCTCAATTGTCCGGAAGAGGGGAACCAGCCCAATTGCATGGCTAATGTCATGACCAGTAACGTTGCGAGCCAATAAATAGGTATTGAAAAACCCAGTAAACTGAGGTTAATGATGATCATGTCAGGCCAATGATCCCGATATAATGCCGCCAGCATGCCCAATGTGATGCCAATAACCGTTGCAAGAAAGATCGCCGCCAGAGCTAATCCCAACGTAGCCGGTAAATAAGCCAGTACGCTGTTTAACACCGGTTCACCAGTGACGCTGGAAATGCCCCATTGTCCTTGCAGGAAGTTTTTAACAAACTCAAAATAGCCATTGATCAGATTTATTGAACTGTTGCTATCAATATGCCGATCCATGCCATAAGCCAACAGACTCAGAATGAGTAACGTAAAGAACAATAAGCTTAAGCGGCGCAATGTGTAAATGAGCATAACTTACTCCCGATAAGCCTTTTTAAATGAAACACCACCGGTGGGTGGCATGACAATATTGTGCATGTTTCGCCAGTAAGCACTTACCATCAGGGCATGCGCCAGCGGGATCACGGGAACATACTGGTAAATCATTTCCTGACTGAGTTGATATTCAAAGATCCGCTGTGATAAACGCTGAGTGGCTAATGCGTTATCCAAATGTGCATCGAATTCAGGACTACACCAGCCGGAATAGTTATAACCGTCTTTCCTCATGGCTTCACAGCTAAGCAAAGGGCGCAAGAAGTTGTCAGGATCAGCATTGTCTGCTGCCCATGATAATAAGGCTAAATCATGTTTACCTTCTTGCAGGTTCGCGCGCATGAGTATCCAGCGGGTTTCCACCAGCTGTACATTTATCCCGATGCGGGCTAAATCACCGCGGATCAATTGTGCTGTTTTCGAGGCATTCGGATTATAGGTTTTTGCGATAGGCTGAACCCACATCGTGATATCAAAACCATCAGGATAACCGGCTTCTTTCAGCAGCGCCCGTGCTTTGTCCGGATCATAATAATACTCATCCAGATTCGGGTGATGAGCCCAAGAGGCGGGCGGTAACAAACTGGAGGCTGTTTCGCCAGTATCATAAAAAACAGCTTGTTGCAGATTGTCGCGGTTAATGGCCATGGCAATCGCTTGTCGGACGCGAACATCATTCAGCGGTTTCTGGCGGGTATTTAATGCCAGATACGTGGTGTTCATGTTGCTCTGAATATCTAATTCTGTGCGCGGGTTATTACGAATAAACGGCAATTGGCTGGCAGCGGGGGTCGCAATTACCTGACATTCACCGGTAAATAATTTTGCTAAACGCTTCGATGCACGAGGCGTGTAGTCGAAAACCAGCTGTTCCAGCGGCGGGGCTTTATCCCAATAATCGGGGTTTCTGCCCAGGCGTAAATATTCATCTGGGCGTTGTTCCAATAACTGGAATGGTCCGGTTCCTACCGGTAAATCATCCATATCCTGCAAATCACCGTGCTGGCGTTGCAGATAGTCACCATATTCTGCCGATAAAATCACGGCGTAATCGCTGGCCAGTGTCGCCATAAACGAGGCATCGGGATGACGAAGGATAAATTGCACCTGATAATCGGTAACCTTTCTGACATCCTGCAAAACCTCAGCAAACTGCCGACTATCAAAAAACGGATAACGCGTTCCGGAAACAGAATGAAACGGATGGTTTGAATCGAGAATACGTTGAAAGCTGAACACTACGTCATCAGCATTAAATAGCCGTTGTGGGGTAAACCACGCTGTATGGTGGAACGGGACATTCCGGCGTAAATTGAAGGTATAAACCAGACCATTACGGCTGATACTCCAATTGTCGGCTAAGGCGCCATCTAAGCGCTGGGTATCTGGATTGATTTCGATCAGTCGGTTGTAGACTTGTTGTGACAATGACGCGACAAAAGGGCTGGAGCCCAGGATCTGCGGATTTAAGTGTTGGCTGAAACTATCAACACAATAAACAGCGCCGCTGGTTTTGGCTGATTCGACAGGTTTGCAGCCGGTGAGCAGTAATATTACGGCTCCCAAACAGTGCATTAATGAAAAAAGTTTCATACGACATCCGTGACTGATAGGCTGGGACAATCGCCACGATTGGCGTTGACCACGTCTAAGTGCTGATTATAACGCGAGTTATCCTTCAACGCTTGTCTGAGATGAAGTGCATTCTCTTACGGAATGAATGGAATAAAAAACATCAACGGCGGAGGTAGCTGTGTTGCGGCGAGAACGATGGCTGAATTTGCAACGAAAGGCGGATACGTTATGGCAACGTACGTGGGATCGTCATTTACGCTTAGCCGTCACGGGCTTGGCGCGCAGCGGAAAGACGGCTTTTGTTACTGCGCTGATCCAACAACTGGAACAGGCCGGTTTTAGCGCCAAATTGCCCCATTGGCAGGTTTTGCAGCAAGGCCGCTTGCTCGGTGCTCAGCAAGTGATTCAAACCCATCATCACATTCCAACCTTTGGTTATGCACAGGCGTTGTCGATGCTGGCATCTGATCCGCCGCAATGGCCAGAGCCAACCCAAACACTCAGTGAAATTCGCTTAGAACTGCGCTTTCGTAGTCAGCAGTTATTACGGCAAAAAATTGGCCATGATGTCTGCCGCCTGTATTTAGATATTGTCGATTATCCCGGTGAATGGCTGCTGGATCTGCCGTTGTTAGATCTGAGTTATGCGCAATGGAGTGAGCAGGTAAAAGAGCAATTACAGTCATTATCTCGTCGTCAATTGGCAGAATCCTGGTTACAAGCGGGTAATCATTGGGCCGCGACTCAGCCATTTGCTGCTGTCGTCGATGAAGTAAAACAAGTCTCGGCGCTGTATACCCAGTATCTGCATGCTTGTCGGCAACAACTCGGGTTGCAGAGTATCCAGCCGGGGCGTTTTGTCTTACCGGGTGAGTTTGCCGGTGCGCCGTTATTGCAATTTGTGCCATGGGTTTGGCAGCAGCCCGCTGAATCACCAGCAAGCGAGTCGCTGTATGGATTATTACAGTCGCGCTTTGAAGCTTATAAAGAACATGTCGTCAAACCGTTTTACCGCGATCATTTTTCCAGCTTTGACCGGCAGATTGTGCTGGTGGATTGTTTGCAGCCCTTAAAAACCAGCCGGGATGCAATTTATGATTTACGCGATACGTTGGGTCAGTTATTACAGAGTTTTCAATATGGTAATAGCCACTGGTGGCAGCGCTTGTTTTCACCACGCATTGATAAATTGCTGTTTGTGGCGAGTAAGGCCGATCATGTGACACCTGAACAACATCCGGCATTGCTGAGTTTATTACGTGAACTGGTACATCCAGGATTAGCACGAGCGCGGTTTGAGGGTATTTCGCTGGAGTGTATGGCGATGGCTGCTATTCGAGCCAGTGAGTATCATCAGGTTGATTATAACGGGCAGCCCTTAACCGTGTTGCATGGGGGTGATATGACCGGGCATGAGTTGGCGTTGTTCCCCGGCGTTATACCGGCCCGTATTCCTGAACCGGATTTTTGGCAAAACGCATCATTGCGATTAA
>JAQUHG010000203.1 GCA_028683735.1 Tolumonas sp.
CATCACTTCATCCAGTGTCTTGCCACTACGATAAAGCTCTTTGTATGCCCGTTTTACCGCAGAAATCGCTTCTGCAGAGAAACCACGACGGCGCAACCCTTCACTATTGATACCAAATGGTGTTGCATAATGGCCTGCAGCCATGACATACGGTGGCACATCTTTGTTCAGAGCCGCCATACCAGCAATGAACGCATGAGAACCCACACGGCCAAATTGATGAATAGCCGCTAAACCACCAAAAATCACCCAATCACCGATATGAACATGACCCGCCAGTGTTGCATTATTGGCAAAAATACAGTCATCCCCGATCATACAATCATGCGCAACGTGTACGTTAACCATGAACAGGTTACGACTGCCGACTTTGGTCAAGCATTGATCCTGCACTGTGCCACGATGGAATGTGCAGTGTTCGCGGATCACATTAGCGTCACCAATCTCCAGAAAAGTACGCTCACCGGCATATTTCTTGTCCTGGCAATCTTCACCAATGGAGGCAAACTGATAAATCTTATTATTACGGCCAATTTTAGTTGGCCCTTTAATGACCACATGAGAACCAACCCATGTGCCTTCGCCGATCTCAACTTCATCGTCAACACAAGTGAAGGCACCAATTTCTACATTGGCACCAATGACTGCGTTTGGATGAACAATCGCTGAAGTATGAATTTTAGCGCTAGGATCGATCACAGGTCTTCTCTCAACGTTTGGCGCACATGAGTTCGGCTGAACAAACGACCTCACCATCTACAGTGGCGACACCTGTAAATTTGGCAATACCACGGCGTTCTTTCAGGTATTCAACATCCAGCACCAATTGATCTCCTGGCACAACAGGACGTTTGAAACGTGCATTGTCGATCGATGCAAAATAATACAATTCGCCTGGATTTGGTTTACCGACCATACGGAAAGCCAGAATACCGGTAGCCTGAGCCATTGCTTCCAGAATCAAAACACCTGGGAATACTGGCTTTTCCGGAAAGTGTCCTTGAAAAAATGGTTCATTAAATGAAACATTTTTAATTGCTCGTAATACTTTGCGCTCTTCTGACATTTCATAATGAACGACACGATCCACCATCAAAAAAGGGTAACGGTGAGGCAGCAGCTGTAAAATATCTTGAATATCAAGCTGATTGAGTTCGTTGTTCAAACCAGGATCCTTTTACTTTTGTTCTTGCTTAGCGAGCAATTTCTCAATATTGGACAGACGCTTATACATATCATCGATATGTAATGTACGCGCTGCGGTTTTTCGCCATTCTTTATTGGATTGAGCAGGTATACCGGAAGAGTATAACCCAGGCTCCGTAATAGAGCGCATGACCATGGCCATACCAGTGACCGTAACCTGATCACAAATTTCAATATGACCATTAAAGACGGAAGCTCCGCCTATGATACAATATTTGCCTATCTTGGTACTACCGGCAAATGTAGCTGCACCCGCAATAGCTGTGCCGTAACCGATTTCAACGTTATGCGCAATCTGGCATAAGTTGTCGATAATCACATTATCGGCAATTCGGGTATTATCAATAGCACCGCGATCAATGCAGGTATTGGCACCAATTTCGACCCGATTACCGATGATCACACCACCCAATTGTGGAATTTTTATCCATTCGCCACGCTCATTCGCGTAACCAAAACCATCAGCCCCAATCACCGTACCTGACTGGATCAGGCAATCACTACCAATTTGTACGTTGTGATAGATAGTAACATTGGCCCATAACTTGGTTTTGGCACCTAACTTACTGTTTTGGCCAACAAAACAACCTGCACCAATAATAACGCCATCACCCAGAACAACCCCTGACTCAATAACTGCATTGGCACCAATCGCGACATTTGTTCCCAACACCACATCGTCAGCAATGACCGCTGTCGAATGTATGCTCACAGCTGGAGCAGGTGTGGTATCTAACAGCTGAGCTACACGGGCAAAGCCAACGTAGGGATCTTTCACTACCAGCGCATTTGTTTGACACGCAGCCAAATCAGCTTCTCGAAGTAAAACAGCACTGGCTTGAGTCACTGACAGATGCTTTTGATATTTACCGTCAGATAAAAAACTGATCTCGCCAGTCTGTGCGGTTTCCAGATTCGCTATACGCTGGATTACCACGTTGGCATCGCCATGCAGTTCTGCACCCAAATGCTGAGCGAGTTGTTCCAGGGTGATGGTCATATTACTTAGTTGCCTTTGCTAACTTGTTGGATCACTTTAGCTGAAATGTCATTTTTATCATTGGTATATACTACAGCCTGACGGTTCAGCACCATGTCATATCCATCTGATTTCGCGATAGACTCAACGCTGGTCTGAATTTTTTCAAAGACTTTTTGCTGTTCTTCATTAAAACGACGACGTTGATCTTCCTGTAAAGCTTGGCCTTTCAGATTAAAATCAGCCTGCAATTCAGCCAGTTTACGTTGTGATTTAGTCCGTTCATCAGCACTCATGAATGATTCATTTTTTTTCAGCTTAGCCGATAGAGCCTGACCATCACTTTCCATGCGTTGCATTTCACGCACGCGAGAATCAAATTCGCTTTTCAGTTTACTTTCAATCGCCTTACGCTGCGGAATTTCACGTAAAACCTTGCCAATATCCACTACAGCAATATTTGCATCAGCAGCCTGAACTGATGCCGCAGAACCCAAAGACAGCATAGCGATAGATAAAGCAGCAACACGCATCATGGTTTTCACTTATATAACTCCCTTTGACGCAATTAGAATGTGCGTCCGATATTAAAGTTAAAGACTTCAGTTTTGTCGCCCGGCATTTTCTTCACCGGTTTGGCAAACGAGAACACCAGTGGTCCCATTGGAGACAACCACTGTAATGACATACCTACAGACATGCGAAGATTTGATGGGCTAGAGTAGTCGTAATAACGATCACAAGCATAACCACAGGTATAAATACTGTCATTGAACGTTGTATCCCACACAGTACCAACGTCGTAGAATACGGTAGTTCGCAATTGATTTCGATATGTGTCACTGATGAACGGCGTAGGCACAATCAACTCCGCCGAGGCAACAGCAATAGCATTACCACCAATAGATTTATCTTCCGGATAAACAACCGAACCACTTACGATAGTACGGTCTAGCTGAATGCCTCTTGGCCCAACAGAGTTAGACTGGAAGCCGCGCATCCACTGACTACCACCGGCATAATAATTTTCAAAGAATGGCAGAACCTGGTTGTAGCCATTCTTCTGGCCATAACCATTACCATAGGCCGTTTTGAACCGACCAGAAATAACCCACTGATGATCACGATCAAATGGATAATAATGCGCATCTTCAAAGCTGACTTTATAAAATTGCAAGTCAGAACCAGGCACTGTGATCTTACCTGAGGTTTGTTGGCGATTACCCTGTGTCGGGAACATACCTTTATCTAAATTATTACGCGTCCAAGTCAGTGACACATCATAATCATTGAATATGGCGTGACCATCTTCTGTTACATCAATCGAATTGATAAACCAGAATTTATTGATTTGTGCATAGTTGGTTGTTTGGGATAGTTTGTTATGCTCATAACCCAGACCATACTCAAGAGTATTCAGTTCATCCAATGGATAACCTAACGCAGCTTTAGTACCAACAGTTTCATTATCATAGTCGACCAGATTAGCGTCACCAGCAGTAAACTTGTTGTAATAGACTTTACCGCCCAGGCTAACACCATCTACGGTGAAATAAGGATCAGTAAAACTCAGCTCAACATTCTTGCTGTACTTATTGGTTTCGAAATTAATCGCACCTTTATTACCGGAACCAAAGAAGTTGTCTTGTGAAATACCGGCTTGGAAGCTAACACCAGATTCAGTGCCATAACCAACACCACCGTTGATAGAGCCAACTGAGCGTTCTTTGACGTCGACATCAAGGTCAGCTTGATCTTCATGTCCTGGAATACGGTGTGGTTGGATATCGACTTTTTCAAAATAACCCAGTTTTTCTAAGCGAGATTTTGAACTTTCAATTTTATCGCCAGATAACCAGGTCCCTTCCATTTGGCGCAGTTCGCGGCGCAATACTTCATCTTTGGTGACTTGGTTACCTGTAATATTGATCCGGCGAACATAGACGCGAGGGCCCGGTTCCACATTGATGTTCAAATCAACTTGTTTCGTCTCATCGTTCATCGTTGGGTAGGTATTTACTTTCGGATATGCATAACCAAAACGACCGAGATATTTAGACAAAACCTCTTCGGTATGCGTCACATCTGCAGCTGAGTACATAGCACCCTTTTCCAACGGAATCAGTGCGCGCATTTCACCACTATGACCTTCAAGATTACCTTTCAGATCAATATTGTTAACCGTGTATTGTTCACCTTCATGAATATTCAACGTAACGTACAAACCCTTGCGGTCTGGTGTCATTGAGACTTGCGTTGAATTCACTTTGAATCGGGCATAACCACGGTTCATATAAAAAGAACGCAGTGTTTCGATGTCAGCTTCCAGTTTCTGCTTCTGATATTTCTGATCGGCCATGAAGTTCCACCATGGCACATCATCACGCAGAGACAGCTGAGCAATCAGTTTTTCTTCTGGGAATTTGGTATTACCGACAATGTTGATCTGCTGGATCTTAGCAGAAACACCTTCGATAAATTTGAATTTCAGGTTTACACGATTACGAGGCAACGGTGTCGCAATAGCCTGTACTTTGGCTGAGTATTTACCCACGCCATAATAAAAGTCTTCCAAAGATTTTTCGAGTGATCGAAGCATAGTTCGATCTAAGGCATCGCCAACACGAACACCACTGGATTCCAGTGTTTGTTTCAGCTGGTCTTCTTTAATGTCTTTATTGCCTTCAAACTCTATCTGACTAATTGTTGGGCGTTCTTTAACTTGCACAACCAAAACATCACCATCGCGTGACATTTTAATATCGTCAAAGTTACCTGTTGAATAGAGCCGTTTAACCGCATTTGCACTGGCATTACTATCCAGTTTATCACCAACACGAATAGGTAAATTCAATAATGCAGCACCCAAAGTAACACGCTGCAATCCTTCAATACGGATGTCTTTTACCGTAAAGGCATCAGCCGCCTGAGCCTGTCCAATTACACTGCATGCCAACAGGCACGATGCAGCCAAAACTTTATTTACCGCCATGTTGTATTGAGATCCTTGTCTATCCGTTAAAAACGGGTGAAATCATTGAACAACGCAATAGCCATCAAACACATCAATACGGCTGCGCCAATCCGATAGGCAATATCCTGAACCTTCGCGGGAACTGGGCGACGTAATAGTGCTTCAATACCGAAAAACAGTAAATGACCACCATCCAGTACCGGCAAAGGTAATAAATTCATGATACCAAGGTTAACACTGATTAGTCCCAGAAAACCCAGGAAATAAACTAAACCAAATCCCGCACTGTCCCCAGCCCCTTTTGCAATCGCAATAGGGCCGCTCAAATTATCTACCGAAATTGCCCCGGTTATTAATTTTGCAACCACATCCAACGTCAGCTTGGTAACCTCAGCCATACGTTTTATAGCATGTGGAATGGCATCGACCGGACCATAACGAACCTCAGTCAGATATTTTTCCGGTAGTGGCTTAACCACAGGCATTAATCCGGCAAATCCGATGACTTGAGTTTTGGTTTCTTTGCGTGCGGGCGTCAATGTAACAGATATCGTTTGGCTATCACGTGATACCTGCAACTGTAATGGTATTTCCGGTGATTGTTGGATAGTTCGGGCAAAACTTTGCCAGTCAGTAACTACCTGTTGATTAACCGAGACTATTT
>JAQUHG010000204.1 GCA_028683735.1 Tolumonas sp.
ATTGCATCTGGAGTGCCTTCACAGTCACGCAGGACATAACCGCCTTTGTAGACATTAGCCAACTGCGCTGGAGTACGATCCATTTGTGCCAGATTTTGACGGGAGAAAATCAGCGCGCTTGGGCCATCTTTGCGTTCAACCGCATATTTCCACGCAATCGCTGATTCAACTTGGTCACATGGACGCCATGTGCTCATATTTGGTGTCAAACGCAGTGAAGCGATCTGTTCCACTGGTTGGTGCGTTGGACCGTCTTCACCCAGACCGATTGAGTCGTGGGTATAAACGAAGATGGTACGCTGTTTCATCAGCGCCGCCATACGCACCGCATTACGGGCATATTCCATGAACATCAGGAAAGTGGCGCCATAAGGAATGAAACCACCGTGCAACGCCACACCATTCATCATGGCTGACATCGCAAATTCACGTACACCGTAGTGAACATAGTTGCCTGAGGCATCATCTGCTGTCAGCGACTCAGAACCAGACCACATAGTCAGGTTTGATGGCGCTAAGTCAGCGGAACCGCCCAGGAATTCCGGCAGCAATTTACCAAATGCTTCAATCGCATTTTGGCTGGCTTTACGAGAAGCAATTTTTGATGGATTGGCTTGCAGTTGTTCAACGAACGCTTGCGATGCTTCTGCCCAGTTAGCAGGCAAATCGCCATTTACGCGACGTTTGTATTCAGCCGCCAGTTCTGGATGAGCTTCAGCATAGGCTGCATATTTTTCATTCCATGCAGCTTCTTTCGCAGCACCGGCGTCTTTTGCGCTCCATTCGGTTGCGATATCGGCAGGAATAACAAACGGCTCATAGTTCCAACCCAGGAACTCGCGTGCCGCAGCTATTTCAGCAGCACCTAATGGCGAACCGTGGCAATCGTGTGAACCGGCTTTGTTTGGTGAGCCAAAACCGATCACTGTCTTACAGCAGATCAGTGTTGGTTTGTCAGTTTCAGCTTTTGCCGCTTCGATAGCTACTTTAATTGCATCTGCATCATGGCCGTCAACAGCTCGGATCACATGCCAGCCATACGCTTCAAAACGAGCTGGGGTATCATCAGTAAACCAACCTTCGACATGACCATCGATAGAAATACCGTTGTCATCCCAGAATGCGATCAGTTTACCCAGCTTCAATGTACCGGCCAGTGAGCAAGCTTCGTGAGAAATACCTTCCATCATGCAACCGTCACCCATAAACACGTAGGTGTGATGGTCAACGATATCAAAATCAGGACGGTTGAATTGCGCAGCCAGCACTTTTTCAGCCAGCGCCATACCAACACCGTTGGTAATACCCTGCCCTAATGGACCGGTAGTCGTTTCAACACCAGGGGCATAACCATATTCAGGGTGACCTGGTGTACGGGAATGTAGCTGACGGAAGTTTTTCAGATCTTCAATGGACAGGTCATAACCAGACAGATGCAACAAGGAGTACAGCAGCATCGAACCATGACCATTGGAAAGGATGAAACGGTCACGCTCGCTCCATTTTGGGTTAGCTGGGTTGTGGTTCAAAAAGTCGCGCCACAGCACTTCAGCAATATCAGCCATGCCCATTGGGGCGCCCGGGTGGCCGGAATTGGCTTTTTGAACTGCATCCATGCTCAATGCCCGGATGGCATTGGCTAACTCTTTACGAGAGGGCATTTGTCACTCCTGCTTTCAATTGGGTCTATACATTTAAGTAAGGTGCGTATTGTCCCAAACTGATCACCGGTTGCGCAAATGTTATCTCGGTTATTTTATTGCGATACATCTTTACTTAATGATCTGAGGCTTAATTTCCCCCGTACATTGACGATATCTCTATTGACTGCGACAATAGTCACATAGATAGACGTCCAGATGTGGATACTGCTATTTGCAATCAGGTTATCAACCCCATTGCAATCGCCTTCAACTTTTTACACAGAGAATTAAAATGGCAAGACTGTTTACCTCCGAATCCGTTGCTGAAGGACATCCAGATAAAATCGCGGATCAGATTTCCGACGCGGTGCTGGATGCCATTCTGGAGCAGGATCCTAAAGCGCGTGTCGCTTGTGAAACTTTCGTCAAGACCGGCATGGTGCTGGTTGGTGGTGAAATCACTACTTCCGCATGGGTTGATATTGAAGAGCTGGTGCGCAAAACGGTTTGTGATATCGGCTATACCCACTCAGATATGGGTTTTGACGCGCATTCTTGTGCAGTACTGAATGCTATCGGTAAACAGTCACCTGATATCAATCAGGGTGTTGATCGTGCCGATCCTAAAGAACAGGGCGCTGGCGACCAAGGTCTGATGTTTGGTTATGCATCAAACGAAACTGATGTCTTGATGCCTGCACCAATTACTTATGCACACCGTCTGGTTAAACGTCAGTCTGAAGTGCGCAAAAATGGCACACTGCCATGGTTGCGCCCGGATGCAAAAAGTCAGATCACTTTTATCTATGACAAACAAGGCAAAATCGAAGGTATCGATGCCGTTGTCCTGTCTACACAGCATTCACCAGATATTAGCCAGCCAGATCTGATCGAAGCGGTGCACGAAGAAATTTTGAAACCGGTATTGCCCGCAGAATGGTTGAGCAAAAATACCAAATACTTTATTAACCCAACTGGCCGTTTTGTTATCGGTGGCCCAATGGGTGACTGTGGTCTGACTGGCCGTAAAATCATTGTAGATACTTACGGTGGTATGGCTCGTCACGGTGGCGGCGCTTTCTCTGGTAAAGACCCATCTAAAGTTGACCGCTCAGCTGCTTATGCCGCGCGTTATGTAGCGAAAAACATTGTGGCTGCCGGTTTAGCTGATCGCTGTGAAATTCAGGTTTCCTACGCGATCGGTATTGCTGAACCAACCTCTATCAGTGTTGAGACATTTGGCACTGGTAAAGTCGATGAAGAATTGTTGACTCAGTTGGTTCGTGATCAGTTCGATTTGCGCCCATATGGCCTGATTGAAATGCTGGATCTGATCCAACCGATCTACAAACAAACCGCCGCTTACGGTCACTTTGGACGCGAAGAGTTCCCATGGGAAAAAACCGATAAAGCAGCATTACTGCGCGACTTAGCTGGTTTGAAATAATTCGTGATTTTAAGGGGCTTCGGCCCCTTTGTTTTATCGATAAACTCTGCTGTTTTATCTGTATACTCCCGCCAAAGAAGTCCTTTTTTCACCCTGCACATGCTAAATAGACCCAACATCACGAACCTGATCCAGATCGAAGTGGTTGCCAGCCATTACCTGTCTTTGGCTGCCCGTTACTTCAAGCGTGAGTTTAATCACCCCAAAATCACGTTAGATCAGCGCGGCAAATGTGCTGGCACTGCACGGTTACGCGACTGGCATATCCGGCTTAATCCTGTTTTACTGCAAGATAACCAGGCTGAGTTTGAAAATGAGGTGATCCCGCATGAGATTGCCCATTTGGTAGTGCATGCAATCTGGGGACGAGTGAAACCGCATGGTGCAGAATGGCGGAAGGTGATGGGAGAGGTATTTAGTATTACGCCCCGCACAACTCATAAAATGGATGTAACTAAAGTTCAGGGCGCTGTTTACACTTATCATTGTGACTGCCAGCAACATCAATTATCGGTGCGGCGTCACCGCGCTATTTTACGCGGAGACCGACAATATTGCTGTCGTCGCTGTGGTGCTAATCTGCAACGACTAACTGACGCAACAAACTCATCCCCTCGCCCGTAAATTCACCTGTGTTAGCCATTTGACGAATTTGTTCTGCGTTATAACAGCGGGCATCATAAACCACCACAATACTTTCATCGCCCGGTTGCAGGAAGTTCTGCTCACCAAATGGTGTATAACGAGTTGCGCCGATACTGATGATCACCTGTTGCGGATGTTGTGCCTCTTTCAGTAAGGCAGCGATATCTTCCGCAGGACCTTCATCCTGCTGATGATTCATCTTATCGATGATCCAATTCAGTAGGGTTTCGTGAAAATAGCTGTATTCCACTGTCGGGCTGTCTAAACCATACGGATAACATTGCTCATCACGGCGTAAAAAGCTGGCGATATGGTAACAATCTAGCTCTCCACCTTCAGCGAATTTATTTAGTGTGATGCGCTGTGATGACATGCCCTTGCTGGCAGATCCCCAGTTTTTCTTTTCACTGATCTTACGAGCACCAGGGCGACGAATAGAGCAGTCATTAAAAGCAGCAAACTCACGGGGAATAAGGTCTTTAACGATCTGGTTGTCATACACCACATCGCAGATCAAACAAACTTCCGGTTCGATCTGCAGATTATCAGCCCCCTCAGGAAACTGGATCTGATGATGGGAGATTGGAAATACATTCAGAAAACTGTTTTCAATGTGCGGAACATAAAATGGGAATATTGCTTTCGGCTGAATAGCGTCTTTTACTTTAACATTCACAAAATCACTGGCTTCGCCTGCCTGTTCCAAATGCCCAGCAAAATTACCTGCCACACCAAAACCAATCATCTTGGTTAAATCCATCGCCTGCTCCTTTCTGAATGCCAATTCACGCTTAACAAGATTACTATCAAGAATCACAAGCATGTTATCCTTGCAACATCTGATTTACACCATAGTTATGCGGTTATGGTAAAAATATAGTGAAGGAGCAATGTCGCTAAAATGCGCATTCCACGAATTTATCAAGACTCACCATTGAGCATTGGCGCCACAGTTAACTTACAAGAAGATGCAGCAAATCATGTCGGGCGTGTGTTACGCATGTTACCCGAGCAGGAAATTTGCCTGTTCAACGGCCAAGGCGGTCAATATCAGGCCACAATCATTGAAAGTGGCAAGAAACAAGTGATTGTTCGGATTGATAGTTTTAATAATCACTCAGTAGAATCACCACTTACGATCCATTTAGGCCAAGTCATCAGCCGTGGCGATAAAATGGAGTTCACTATCCAGAAATCGGTTGAGCTGGGTGTCAATGTCATCACCCCATTATGGTCTTCCCGTTGCGGCGTCAAATTGCACGGTGATCGTCTGGATAAAAAATTAGAGCAGTGGCAAAAAATTGCCATCAGCGCCTGCGAACAGTGTGGCCGTAATACAGTCCCGTTAGTACGCCCGGTTATGTCACTGGAAAACTGGCTTGCTGAACCAACTGATGAGCTTAAACTGACCCTTCACCCCAGAGCTGCCTATTCGGTAGGTACGTTGCCCACACCAGCAAATGGTGTCCGACTGGTGATTGGTCCGGAAGGTGGTTTGTCAGATGATGAAATCGCATTAACCGAACAATATCATTTTCAGGAAATGCTGCTTGGCCCGCGTGTATTACGCACTGAAACCGCAGCTTTGACCGCCATTACCGCGCTGCAATGTCGTTTCGGCGATCTGTCTTAGGAGAGCAAATGAGCATTAAATTAGGCATCGTGATGGACCCTATTCAGTCCATCAATATCAAAAAAGACACCAGCTTCGCCATGTTACTGGAAGCCCAGCAACGTGGTTACGAACTCTATTATATGGAGATGAGTGATCTCTATCTCGAGCAGGGTATCTCTTATGCTACCATGCGTCCGCTGGAAGTCCGTCAGGATTACACCTGTTGGTATTCGCTCGGTGAAGTTGTTGATCAGCCATTGCATGAGCTTGATGTGATCCTGATGCGTAAAGATCCACCGTTTGATACGGAATTCATTTACGCGACCTATTTGCTCGAACGGGCAGAAGAACAAGGCACCCTGATTTTTAACAAACCGCAAAGCTGGCGTGAGGCTAACGAGAAGTTGTTTACCGCCCGGTTTGCCGAACATACACCAACAACGCTGGTGACCCGAACTTCC
>JAQUHG010000205.1 GCA_028683735.1 Tolumonas sp.
TTTCAGTACCAACTGTTCCGGCCCGATGATTTTGGCTGGCCCGTTCACGCTTACCTGAATAATGTCATCAAGGAACGGCATCAAATTGCCATCTTGATCTAACGCTTCAATCGTGACGCGGGTGGCGGCTTTTTCATTGGCAGGTAGCCGTTGGGAATCCGCTTTTACCCGGAGCGCTGTGGCAATCGGATTGGCCGACATCGTCAATTCACTGACAAGCTGGCCGTTATGGAACCCACGCAACGTGACGGTATTCCATTTCATGCCCCATTCGCCAAACTCTTCCGGTGAGATGGTTTTGTCATCAATAATGACTGGCGGATGTGGTAAATGCGGAAACTGGTCAAATGCTGGTTTAAGCCGCTTCGTCGGGTAATCACCAAACTTAAACTCCATTTCATCGCAGTTGGTCAGAATGATCAGCGGTAAAATCAGGCACTCGCAACGCTCACCACGCGCCCAGAATGTCACTGGCTGCATAACCGCTTCATCAGCGACATCGCACTGGCTCTTATAGGCATAGGCAGCAAATTTTGGCATGCGGAACATATCGCTGATGCCGTGATAACAGATGCGATCACCACTGCCAAAATCTTTATGTGTGTTGTAATCGAACAGACACCAGGCAATACAACCGGCAATGTTCGGGTCGGCGTAACAAGCATCTAAAACACGTAAATGGCGTAACACATGTTCATGCTGGCGCTCTTCACAATCGAAGCGTTTGGTTGGGAACATATGGCCGTTAAATTCCGTGACCATATAAGGCACCGGGCGATCTAATCCCGTCACTTGTTGCGGTTTACGCAGCGCAACATCGCCCCCATTCAGCACAAAGTCATTCATGGTGTAGACGTCTTCCAGCAAAGTGCTGTTCGCGTGACAACGCACCCCACCCGTCTGACGACTCGGGTCAAGCGCGTGAGCAAGTTGATTGGTCTGCTCATAGAATTGATCGTAATCACGCGATTCGTTAACCCGCACACCCCATAAAATAATGGCCGGATGATTCCAATCGCGCTCGATCATCGCCCTGACATTGGCAATAGCCCCCTTTTGCCAAACCTCATCCCCGACATGCTGCCAACCAGGGATCTCTTCAAACACCAGCAGCCCCAGCTCATCGCAGCGATCTAAAAACGCGGGCGCTTGCGGATAATGCGAGGTTCTGACCAGATTAAATTTGAACTCATTTTTGATGAGATCAGCATCGGCTTTTTGCGCGTGATCAGCCATGGCATAACCCACATACGGGAAAGACTGATGACGATTAATGCCGCGCAGTTTCAGTATTCTGCCGTTTAACAGAAAACCTTCCGCGGTAAATTCTGCCTGTCGAAAACCAACTCGGGTGGAAAACTGATGGCTAAAGTTTGTGCCACAAATGCTGACGTTCAGCTGATAGAGCACGGGGTTATCCACGTCCCACAAGCGAATACCCGTCAGGTTGGAAAGAGAGAAATCAACGCGCAGTTGTGAGCCGGAAATAGGCAGTACATGCGAAGCAACCAACTCGCCTGCTGACGTGGTCAGTTGTGCGACTAACTCACCTTGATGCTCGCCAGTGGCTACTTGTTCCAAATAGACGGAAACATTCAGTGTCTTCTCATCGGCCAATACATCCTCAGCAATCGCCTGCACATTTTTAATGCGCAGATCATCGGTGGTTTTCAGCCAGACATGGCGATAAATCCCGGCATACGTCAGGTAATCGATCTGGCCACCAAACGGCGCTATTTCGGGGTTTTCACTGCCATCAATCACCACGGTGATCTGATTTTCACCACGCAGCAGATGCGGCGTCAATAACACATCGAATGGCGTGTAACCATCACGATGGCCCGTAACAAATTGACCGTTCACATAGACTTTGGCATCGGCCATAGCGCCGTCAAATTGCAACCATACCTGTTTGCCGTCAAATTCCGGTTGCCAGAATAAGGTTTTTTGATAGCTGAATGGCCGTTGATAACTGGTTTCATCGAAGTAGTTGTAATCCAGCTCCACCGCGGTATGCGGTAAATCGACTTGTTCTGCCGCCGCCAATTCTGCCGCAGAAAACAGCGGGTGATCACCGGCAATAAACTGCCACTGGTGGTTGAATTTTTCACAGAAATTCATCATTTCACTGACCCCACCATGCCTTGCACGAACTGTTTTTGCATCGCAAAGAACACGGCAATCGTTGGTAACGTCGCCACCACGGTGCCCACCATGACGACACCAAAGTCAGGGAAATACGCGGAAGATAACGACGACAGCACCAGATTGATGGTTTTGGTTTCCGGCGATTGCAACACGATCAATGGCCACAGGAAGTTATTCCAATTCGCCATGAAGGTGATGATGAACGCCGCCGCATAGGTCGAACGCATCACAGGGAAAAAGACATACACGAAGATGCGCCATTCACTAACACCATCGACACGCGCGGCATCCAGCAGCTCTTTCGGAAACGCCTTGGTGCACTGACGGAAGTAGAAAATGATGTAAACCGACGCAATCGATGGCAGCACCACCGCCCAGTGAGAATCCAACAGATTGGCTTTCGCCATCATGCTAAACAGCGGGATCATCAACGCCGCAAACGGGATCATCATGGTCAGCAGCAACAGGTTATAAATCTTATCGCGCAGCTTTGACTGATAGATCTCAAAGCCATAACCTGCCAGCGACGCAATCGCCAGTGTCAGAAAGGTACCCAGCAGTGAGACTTTAGTGGTGTTCCAGAAAATCAGCGGCAGATCCACGGCCTGACTGAGCTTGGCTAAATTATCAAACAACGCAGTGCCGAACGATAATTTGCCTTGGTTGATATCCGTCGTGGTATTGGTGCTACTCACCACCATCCAGAAAAATGGAAACAGTGAGACAAACGCAATCAGCACCAGAAACAGATACATCAGACCCTGATAGATCTTCTGCTTAGAGACATTAGTCGCCATCATTTTTTGTCCTGTACAAATTTAAACTGCACCAACGCCAACGCCGCAGCAAAAAAGACAATCACATACGAGACCGTAGCTGCATAACCAAAGTTCGGCACAAATTTGAATGACAAGTTGTAGATATACATCGACAGCGTCAGCGTGGAATTTGCTGGCCCGCCCTTGGTGATGTTCATGGCTTCATCGAACAACTGCAGCGTGCCGATGGTCGACATCACCGAAGTAAACAGGATCACCGGTTTCAGCAGCGGCACCGTGATATTAAAAAAGGTTTGTACCGGCGTAACACCTTCCAGCTTGGCCGCTTCATAAATCGACTTGTCGATGTTCTGCATCGCTGCCAGATAGAAAATCATGTTGTAACCAGTCCAGCGCCAGGTGATCGCCAGAATGATGGTCACTTTCGCCCAGAACGGATCAGTCAGCCACGCGATTGGATGTTCAATCAACCCAATCGTCATCAACGCTGAATTCACAATACCGTCGTAGCCAAACATGCTTTTGAATAAGATCGAATAAGCCACCAGCGAGGTCACACACGGCAGGAAAATCGCCATGCGGAACAGGCTACGGAATTTGACGTTCGGTGAGTTGAGACAAGAGGCGGTCGCTAATGACAATAGAATCATTACTGGCACCTGAACAATCAGAAAAATCAGCGTGTTCGTCAATGCGGTAATAAAAACGGGGTCGTGCATCAGACGGGTAATGTTACCGAACCCGACAAACTGCACGATAACACCTTTGCCAGAATGCAATGATAACCAGAGCGAATTAATGATCGGGTAAATCATGAACAGCATCACCAACGCGAGTGAGCCCAGCACGAAACACCAACCGTTGATATCGTAAAACCGATGAAAACTGCGACTACGAACCGGAGTCATAGGCATAACACCTGTATGTGACATGATGAAAACCTCAGCGGGAGGATCGGCTGGCACATCAGCCGATCCTCAGTGTTTGGCTATTGAATTTGAGCCGCTAACTGGCTGTCGATCTGTTCCAGAACTTGTTCCAGTGGCATTCCTTGAAAATAAGCAGGTAACTGAGCAGCGAGAGCAGCATCAGCTTCATAGGTGTAATAGCCGTAATTTACTTTCGGCACTTTACCCAACCAGTTGGCAAAATCACTGTAGATGGCCTGACCACCAAAGAACGCATCAGGTTGCTGATAAGCTTTACCACTACGCGCTGGCAAATAAGAACCTACTGCACCGCGATCAGTCAGGATCTGCTGATAGAAGGCACTGTCTTTACCAAAGGTGCTATTCAGGAAATCGATGGCTTGATCGCTATTGTCCGAAGTAGAGATGACATACCAGCTGGAACCACCCAGATTAGATTGATTGGTGCCACCTTTGATGTTCAAACGCGGTGTTGGTGCAACCGCCCATTTACCGGCCTGATCCGCACCGGCTTTTACGGAAGCCGTGATCCACACACCCGTGGTAATCGTGGCCACATCACCATGATTCACCGCCCCCACCCACTCAGACCAGCCCATGGTTGGCCGCACAATACCGGCATCGGTCATGCTTTTTTCAATACGCAGTGCTTCTTTCAGCGCTTCGTTATTTTTGATGTTTAATGCGCCTTTCTCATCGAAATACCAGCTGCCAGCAGACTGCATCATGACTCGCACCAAACCCGGATCATTCGGGTCATTACCTAACATCGCTTTGCCGGTTTTCGCTTTCACGGCTTTGCCGATCTCAATAAAACGATCCCAGGTAATGTTCTGCATATCTTCAGGTTTGAAACCGGCCTGAGCCAGTAAGTCTTTGCGGTAATACATACCGGTTACGCCAGAATCGAATGGCATACCATAGGTTTTGCCATTCATGGTCATCAGTTCAACTTTGTAGGGGGCAAATTTGGTGTAATCGACTTTGCCATCCATTGCTGCAAATGCACCGGGATAAGAGCTCAGGAATTTAGGAGCGTTGTAATCTTCCACCAGCACAATATCAGGCAATGATTTGGTCATGCCGGAAGCCAGCATGGTGTGCATCTTCTGCTCAAGATCGGCTTTCGCAAAATCAACGACTTTAATAGCAACATCAGGATGAGCTTTTTGGTAGGTCGCTTTCGCCTGCTCCATGATCGCGATATTGAAGTTAGGGTCCCACGCCCAAACGGTCAGTTCATTTTTTTTAGCCAGCGCAGACATGCTACAGGTTGCCACAACGACACCCAGAGTCAGGTTACGAACGAGATTGTTTTTTTCGAAACTCATAGTGATGTTCTCCATGAACGCTTCCGGTTTGAAGCAAACTCAGCAGATACTTAAAGTCACTCAGCGACGCTGACACCGCGCCAACAAAATTCCACAGAGATGGCCGCCGAACCTGTTTACACCACTTTCGTGTAAACGATTACCCAATCCTAGCGAGGTATAGAACTGAATAGATATCCACGTTGATTCGAAACGTGACAATCATCAAATTCAGAGGCAAAACAAGTCAGCAAACGTGATGAACATCAAAATAAGCAGGAATTTGAAGATATTGCTTAACTGGGAAGGGGAAATGGATGTAATTTATTGATTTATATTCACTTATTTTAGTTGCTGGGTATTTAAAAGCTAAAGACACAGCAATAACCATATAAAAAATAGGTTTATTTCTATATGGCATCGTTTCCAAATCAAACCAATTCGGTAATGTAATGCTAGGTAATAATTAAATCGGAACCACCGGTGTCACAGAATAGCGGCGCACCAGTGTCGGTATGAACAAATTAGTCACATCAGGGGCTGGCTCACCGTGCGCCAAGGCAATGGCTAAACGAGCAGCTTGGGTTGCCATATCGAT
>JAQUHG010000206.1 GCA_028683735.1 Tolumonas sp.
AACCGGATGAACAACAAAAAATTGACTCATAATTCCTCCCCTTGCGGGACGTCAGGAAATGCAGAAAAAACATGCCAGACGGGCGTTACATCCTTGGGGAGCCACAAGTTTTTACCTAACTCAACCCAAGGTAGCGGTGTATGAAAATCTGAGCCAACCGATGCCATAAATCCGTAATCGCGGCAATACTGACCCAGCGTTGACCGCTCATGCGGACTTTGCTGACATAAACTCACTTCGATGGCATCGCCACCAGCTTCTTTAAATAATACCAGAAGACGTTTCAGCCACTTAGTAGAAAGTTTATAACGGCCAGGATGGGCTAACACGGCAACACCACCCGCCGCATGAATGGCTGTCACAACCGCTTCAATGCTGGCCCAGTGATGTGGCACATAAGCACGTGCACCACGCGACAAATAACGGTCAAACGCATTCTGCATGGTCTTACAGTGCTTTTGCTCAACCAGATAGTGGGCAAAATGCGAACGCGTCAGCATACCCCCCTTCGCCAGCGCCACCGCCCCTTCATAACAACCGGGGAGCTTATTTTTTTCCAGACGATTGCCTAACTCGACACCGCGCGCCGTCCGCGCCTGAGCTTGGCTCTCCAGCAGCGCTAACAATGCAGGGCTTTGAGTATCCACCTGCAAACCCACAACATGCACTTCGATGGCATCCCAGGTGCAGGATATTTCCACACCGGACAGTAAATGTAAGGGTAACGCATCAGCATCAATCGCCGCCTGCGCGAGCGCGATACCGTCTACCGTATCGTGATCGGTCAACGCCAGAACATTCACGCCTTTTTCAACTGCACGAGCAACCAGCTCTGCCGGCGATAAATGGCCATCCGAACAGGTGGAGTGACTGTGTAAATCTATTCGCATTCACGTTCTCGTGGTTCAATTGCAAAAAGGAACTTGACAAACAACTGTCAATATCGTTTAACTGTAACCACTTTAACTGAACTTGGTTTTGAAAATGTCAAATATCCTAACCCAAACCTTTCGTTGGTGGTGGCACACTCCTTAAAGCGGGTGTGGGGTTTCGGCTATTTTCAAAAATAAAGCAGACAGAATTCCCAATAAGGCCCGCTAGCATAGCGGGTCTTTTTTTTATACGCAAAATATTACAGGGACGATCAAATGATTCGGCGACATAAACAGACATGGCGATGGCAAAAAAGCTGATTAACCGATTGTTAACCATCATTTTTTGTCTTAAGGAGTAACGTCATGCAATTATCAAACGCGGGAGTACAACTATGAGCCCTTCTCTCCCAACCGGTCAACGTCTCACGCTGCGTGAGAAAGCTCATTATGTCGCTGACCCATTAGAACTGTTTACCCAACTGACGGAACCAGCAGATAACAGTCTGCTGCTGGAATCAGCCGAGATCGATACTAAAACCGGCACCCAGAGCATGCTGCTGATTGATGCCTGCGTTCGTATGGTCTGCCAAGGCCACACCGTTACAGCAACCGCACTGAACAGTAACGGCGAAGCGGTGCTGAATTTGTTGTCCTCTACGCTGCCCGATAGTGTTAACAAGCAACGCGAAGCCAACCAGTTGCAGCTTAATTTCCCTGAAAACACCGATATTCAAGATGAAGACAGCCGCCTGAAAGCACTGTCAGTATTAGACAGCCTGCGTACTCTGCTCACTCACAGTGTTGATGCCGAAGCCGTTAATCTGTTCCTCGGTGGGATTTTTGCCTACGACTTAATAGCCAATTTTGAGCGTCTGCCAAACGTATCTGACAGTGACAATACCTGCCCCGATTTTTGCTTCTATGTGGCAGAAACGCTGATCCACATCGACCACATTCATAAAACTACCCATCTGCAGGCCGCTTTATTTGGTGGCGAATCAGGCGCGCATGAACTGCCTCGCCTGCAACACCGTCTGGCCAGCCTGAAAGAGTATTGTAACCATTTCCGCGCCAGCACCGTGTCCAAAAAAGAGACGCTGCCATCGCAGTTAAATGTTGATAAGAGCGATAAAACCTACTGTGCAGATGTCGAAAAGCTGAAAGGCAATATCCGTAAAGGCGATATCTTCCAAGTGGTGCCATCACGTTGTTTTAGCCTGCCATGCCCGCAACCGTTGGTCGCTTACCGTGAGCTGAAACGCACCAACCCAAGCCCGTATATGTTCTATATGAACGATCAGGATTTCACCCTGTTTGGCGCTTCCCCAGAAAGTGCGGTGAAATTCGAACATAAGAGCCGTCAGGTGGAAATGTACCCGATTGCCGGCACGCGTCGTCGCGGCCTGAATGCCGATGGTTCGATCAATCTCGATCTCGACGGGCGTTTAGAGCTGGAATTGCGTCAAGACAGCAAAGAGACTGCCGAACATATGATGCTGGTTGATCTGGCGCGTAACGACATTGCCCGCATCAGCGAACCCGGCAGCCGTTATGTCAAAGATCTGCTGAAAGTCGACCGCTACAGCCATGTGATGCATTTAGTTTCGCGTGTTGTTGGCACACTGCGTCATGATCTGGATGCGCTGCACGCGTATCAGGCTTGCATGAACATGGGCACGCTGACCGGTGCGCCGAAAATCCGCGCATCAGAGTTGATCCGTGAAGTAGAACAAAAACGCCGTGGCAGCTACGGCGGCGCGGTGGGTTATCTGAATAGCGATGGCGATATGGATACCTGCATCGTGATCCGTTCCGCGTTTGTAAAAAATGGCATTGCTTATGTGCAAGCCGGCGCTGGTGTGGTGTTTGATTCCAAACCACAGGCTGAAGCTGATGAAACACGCGGTAAAGCCGCTGCGGTATTAAATGCCATTGCACTGGCACACGGCACCACACTGGCTGCAATTACTGCCCAAGCCTCACAAGCAGCACAAATGCACAAGGAGGCCGCTCATGGCTAACACCATTTTCCTGTTAGATAACTTCGACTCTTTCACTTATAACCTGGTCGATCAGTTTCGCAGCCTTGGGCATAACGTAAAGATTTATCGTAACAATCTGCCCGCCCAGCAGATCTTTAATCAGATCATGGCCAGTGCCGATAATCCGGTGCTGGTGCTTTCCCCTGGCCCCGGTGCACCGCACGAAGCCGGTTGTATGATTGAGCTGATCGGTTTATGCCGTGGCAAAGTGCCGATCATTGGCATATGCCTTGGTCATCAAGCGATCTGCGAATATTACGGCGGCACAGTAGGCTCTGCCGGCGAGTTCGTTCATGGTAAAGTATCGAAAATCGAACACAGTGGTAAAGACATGTTCGCGGGTATGAGTCAGCCACTACCGGTCGCTCGCTACCATTCACTGGTCGCCACTTATGTGCCGGATGAACTGGAAGTGATTGCTCGTTTCGGCGAAATGCCGATGGCCGTATTACACCGCGCCGATCGTGTGATGGGCTTCCAGTTCCACCCTGAGTCAATCATGACGACAGAAGGTGCGCAACTGCTGACACAGAGCCTGGCCTTTATCACTGGCAAAGACAAGGAGGTCTGAAATGACAGTTTCTCTGGAAGGGTTATACCGTGGTGAGTCATTAACCAGCGTTGAAAGCGAACAACTGTTTGGTGAAGTCTTACGTGGTGAGATGGACCCGCTCGTGCTCTCTTCATTGTTGACGGCACTGAAAGTCAAAGGCGAAAGCCCGTCTGAAATCGTGGGTGCCGCCAAAGCACTGATTGCTGCTGCCAAACATTTCCCACGTCCAGATTACGAGTTTTGCGATATCGTCGGCACTGGTGGTGATGGTTTGCATACCATTAATATCTCTACTACTGCTGCTATCGTTGGCGCCACCTGTGGCATTAAAGTCGCGAAACACGGCAATCGCAGTGTGTCATCCAAAACCGGTTCCTCTGATTTGCTGGATAAACTCGGTATCAAGCTGGATATGAGCCCGGAAACCGCGCGTCATTGTCTGGATGAAGCGAATATCTGTTTCCTGTTTGCACCGCAATATCACAGCGGGATGCGTTTCGCCGCTCCCGTTCGTCAGGCACTAAAAACCCGTACCATCTTTAATGTGCTTGGCCCTTTGATCAACCCAGCCCGCCCAACCTATCAGTTGATGGGTGTTTATTCCGAGTTGTTACTGGAACCGATCGCCGAAACCTTACGTGAGCTGGGCTTACAAAAAGGCATGGTCGTTTATGGCAGCGGATTGGATGAAATCGCAGTCCATGGTGAAACGCAGGTGGCTGAAATTCATGGTGAACATATTCGTTACCACACGCTGACACCGGCCGATTTCGGCCTGAAATATTACACGCTGGAAACCATTCGTGGCGGTGATCCGGATGAAAACCGCAAGATCACTGAAAATCTATTAGCCGGTAAAGGTACGGACGCACAACAAGCCGCAATTGCCATTAATCTGTCACCACTGCTGGTCATGGGCGGAAAAGCTGATGACCTGAAACAAGGTGCGGAATTGGCGATTGAAACACTGCGCAGCGGCGATGCCTTGGATAAAGTCACTCAACTCGCCACGTTGAGTCATAAGGAGTAACAGGATGTTGTTTAATCAGGCGCTCGCCTCCACCGTGCTGGGTAAAATTGTTGCAGACAAAGAAATTTGGATTGCCGCACGAAAGGTCAGCCAGCCATTGGAAACTTTCCAAGCGACACTGACACCAAGTGATCGTGACTTCGTCGGCGGCTTACGCGGCAAAACCGCGTTTATTCTGGAATGCAAAAAAGCATCGCCTTCCAAAGGGCTGATCCGAAATGATTTTTCACCATCCGCGATCGCAAAAGTTTATGGCAAATATGCCTCGGCGATTTCTGTGTTAACTGATGAAAAATACTTTCAGGGCGATTTTGCTTTTCTGCCGCAAGTACGCAAAGAAGTCTCCGTACCGGTGTTGTGTAAAGATTTCATCATCGACCCGTATCAGATCTATCTGGCCCGTCATCATCAGGCTGATGCTGTGTTACTGATGCTGTCGGTGTTAAACGATGAACAATATCGTGAACTGGCCGCGGTCGCTAAATCGCTGAACATGGGTGTTCTGACCGAAGCAATCAGCGAAGAAGAGATCAACCGCGCAGTTGAACTGGGTGCGGAAGTCATTGGCATCAACAACCGTGACCTGCGCGATCTGAAAATCGATCTCAACCGCACTCGCGAACTGGCGCCATTAGTACCCAAAGATCGCGTGGTGATCTGCGAGTCGGGCATCTATCACCATGCTCAGGTGAAAGAGCTGGCGCATTACGCTAATGGGTTCTTGGTCGGTAGTTCACTGATGGAAGAAGCCGATCTGGATATGGCGTGCCGTAAACTGATTTTGGGGCAAAACAAAGTCTGTGGCCTGACTCGAGCAGAAGACGCCAAAGCCGCTTATGCCGCAGGTGCCGTGTTCGGTGGTTTGATCTTTGTGGAAGGCAGCCCACGACATGTTTCTGTCGCACAGGCCCGCGCCATTACCGAAGCTGCGCCACTAAATTTCGTGGGTGTGTTCCGTAACGAAAGCAAAGAGATGATCCAATCACTGGTGGAAACACTGCAACTGAGTGCTGTACAACTCCATGGTGATGAAAGCGAAAGCTATATTAAGAAATTACGTTCACTCATTCCCGGCTGTCAGATCTGGAAAGCGGTGGCGGTCACTGATGTATTGCCCGATCTGAATTTTACCGCCGATCGTTTGCTGCTCGACAGCAAAGTAGGCAATCAAAGTGGCGGCACTGGTCATGCGTTCGATTGGTCGCTGCTGGCTGATTTACCGAAAGAAAAACTGATGTTGGCCGGTGGCATT
>JAQUHG010000017.1 GCA_028683735.1 Tolumonas sp.
TATTTAGAACCTTCACGACCCAGACCCGATTCTTTTACACCACCAAAAGGCGCCACTTCACTGGAAATCCCGCCTTCGTTGATACCGACCATGCCATATTCCAAGGCTTCGGATACACGCCAGATGCGGCTGATATCACGGCTGTAAAAATATGCAGCCAGCCCGAATGGGGTATCGTTTGCCATGGCGATAGCTTCGGCTTCAGTTGAGAAGCGGAACAGCGGCGCCACTGGGCCAAAAATCTCAGAATGGAAAATTTTCATATCACTGGTGACTTCTTTCAGCACGGTTGGCTGATAGAAATTGTCGCCAGTTGGATGAACCGATCCACCGGTCAATAACTTAGCACCACGAGTAATCGCATCAGACACCAAGTGTTGCACTTTGTGCATCGCCGCTTGGTTGATCAGCGGGCCAATGGTGGTGCCGGCTTCTGTTCCCAGACCTACTTTTAATTTTTTCACTGCCGCAACCAGCTTCTCAGCAAAAGCATCATAGATGCCATCTTGCACCAGAATGCGGTTAGCACAGATACAGGTTTGGCCGGCATTGCGGTATTTCGATACCATCAAACCTGCGATAGCGGCATCAATGTCAGCATCGTCGAACACGATAAACGGTGCGTTGCCACCCAGCTCTAAACCCAGCTTTTTCACTGTCGCGGCGCATTGGCTCATCAATTGCTTACCAACAGGCGTAGATCCGGTGAAGGTGAGCTTGCGCACCCGGCT
Organism: Tolumonas sp.; assembly: GCA_028683735.1. GTDB lineage: Bacteria > Pseudomonadota > Gammaproteobacteria > Enterobacterales > Aeromonadaceae > Tolumonas. Next base: position 732 of record JAQUHG010000017.1, read on the forward strand.
GTCGCCGCAGAAAACTTGGCCAATTTCAGCCGCTTTGCGACTAATGACTATCTGAAAGACATCTTCTGGAATACCAGCCTGGTGCGCCAGTGTGATCAACGCCAGTGCAGAGAGTGGTGTTTCATCTGAAGGTTTCACTACGATAGTGCAACCCGCACCAAGAGCGGGCGCCACTTTGCGCGTGATCATGGCATTCGGGAAGTTCCACGGCGTGATCGCAGCAACGACACCAATGCTTTGTTTGATGGTCAGAATTCGACGATCACCGCTGGCTGCTGGAATGATGTCGCCATAAACGCGTTTGGTTTCTTCGGCGAACCATTCGATATACGAGGCGCCATAAGCGATTTCACCTTTGGCTTCGGCCAATGGTTTACCTTGTTCTAAGGTCATCAGCAGGGCTAAAGCATCCTGGTTTGCCAGAATCAGGTCGAACCAGCGACGCAACAATAAAGCACGTTGTTTTGCTGGCAAGGCTTGCCAGGCTGGCAGTGCGGCACTGGCGCGATCAATAGCGGCTAAAGCATCGCCGGCAGTTTGATTTGGCAGTGTAGCGATGACGGCACCAGTCGCTGGGTTGGTCACAGAGAAAGTGGTGCCAACTTTTGGCGTCATCCACTGCGAAGCTTGCCATTGGCAAAATGGAGCTAGCAACGGATCAATAGATGGGTAGCACATACGGGATCTCCGGTGACTGTGGAAGCCCTGAGTTATCGGGCTGATATGTTCATACTAGCGCGTTATACCGTTGCATAAATGACTAACAATCAACTCTTACATTGAGGAAGTTAAAACAATGGTACAGGTTTCACTGATTGAGTTAGGGCAGGTAGGCGATTTCGAGATCCGTCTGCTGAAAGTGTTCAAAACCGTAGTGGAATGTGGCGGGTTTTCTGCTGCTGAGACTGTATTGAATATCAGCCGCTCAACGATCAGTGTGCACATGGCTAATCTTGAACATCGTTTGAAATTAAAGCTATGTAGCCGTGGCCGTTCTGGTTTTTCCCTCACCGAGGAAGGCGCAATCATTTATGAGTCAGTGCGCCGTCTGTTTTCGCAATTAGAAGATTTCCGCTCGACCGTTAATGCGCTGCATGTGCAGCTCTCAGGCGAGCTGAAGTTGGTGGCTAGTGACACGATCAGTTTGGATGAGCGTTGTCATTTTCCGCAGGTGTTAGGGGAATTTTGCCGACAAGCGCCAGATGTCTTCCTGCAATTTGAAACCGCGCCGATGAATGACATCGAACGCATGATTTTGAACGGGGAAGTTGATGTTGGTTTCATTCCTTACCACCGCAAATTAGACGGTTTGATTTACCAACCATTGTATGAAGAAACCTGTTACCTGTACTGCAGTGATCGTCATCCACTGTTTAACGAGCTGGATGATGAGCTGATCCGTCAAGGTTTAAAGAATTGCCGCTCTGTGCAGGCCGGCATTCAGAGTAACCCGGATGTTGCTATGCAAATGGCGGGGTTAGCCAAAGCCGCGACGGCGTATTACTACGAGACGCGTGCGACAATGATTTTATCCGGTGCGTATGTGGGTTATCTGCCTGAGCATTATGCGGCTCGGTGGATTGCGGAAGGTAAGCTGCGCATGCTGTTACCGGCTGAACGTTGTTACAAACTCGGTATTGCGGCGATCACGCATCAGTTTGGCCGCTTGAATAAACCGCGCGATTTTTTTATGCGTTTACTGCAAAGCCATATCACCTTTAATTAAGGAATAAAAAAGCGCCGCGAGCGGCGCAATAGGTGGAACTTGCTTGCAGAAAAAAATCGCTAATTAATGCGCCGTAGTGCGCATTTTTTCTGATCGACCACGTAACCATTCCAACGTCAGCAACATAGCTACTGAAATCAGGATCAAGACCGTTGCCGCTGCGGCAATTGCCGGGCTTATGTTTTCGCGAATACCGCTGAACATCACGCGTGGCAAGGTTGCCTGATCAGGGCCTGCCAGATAAAGGGTAACAACCACCTCATCAAAACTGGTGGCGAAAGCGAACAGCGCACCAGAGATCATGCCGGGGCCAATCAATGGCAAGGTGATTTTAAAGAACGTCAGTACTGGGTCAGCACCTAAGCTGGCCGCCGCACGACTTAAATTCTTGTTATAACCTTGCAGTGTTGCTGTCACGGTAATGATCACAAACGGAATGCCTAACACTGCATGCACCATGATCAGTGAGAAGTAGCTGTTTGCCAACCCGAGTGGGGCGAAAAACAGATAAGACGACACACCGACAATCACAACTGGCACCACCATAGGCGAAATCAGAATACTGGTTAGCAGCGCTTTACCGCGAAATTCAGCGCGAGTCAGACCAATCGAGGCCAGCGTACCGAAAATCATCGCGACCAAGGTCGCCGCTGGTGACACGATCATGCTGTTAGCCAGCCCGCGCATCCACTCTGGCGAAGTGAAAAAGGTCTCATACCAACGCAGTGACCAGCCCTGCAGAGGGTAAACCAGAAACGCCCCGCCATTAAACGACAGCGGGATCATCACCAGCACCGGCAACATCAGGAATAACAGCACCAGACCGCACAGGCTACGGTGAGACCAGTGCCAAATCCGTTCAAAATTAGAAGCATAAGGTTGCAGCATCATGACATCCTTCTCAATTAGCCCAGACGTAAACGGTTTGCACCGACCAGCCAGCTGTAAATCACATATAAGATCAGCGTTGCCAGCAGTAATAAGCCACCTAACGCCGTTGCCATACCCCAGTTTATCGTGGTGTTGGTGTAGAACGCGACGAAATAACTCACCATCTGATCACTTGGGCCACCGAGCAGTGCTGGTGTGATGTAATAACCAATCGAGAGGATGAACACCAGCAGGCAACCAGCACCGATACCAGCATAAGTCTGTGGGAAATAAACCAACCAGAAACTCACCATCGGTGGGCAGCCCAGCGAAATTGCCGCGCGCTGATAGGTTTTGGGAATGTTTTTCATCACGCTATACAGTGGCAGGATCATAAATGGCAGCATGATATGCACCATAGCGACATAGACCCCAAAGCGGTTGAATACCAGCTGGAGTGGCGAATCAATCAGGCCAAAATGCTCAAGGAACGTATTAACCAGCCCGTTGTTCTGTAAGATCACAATCCAGGCAGCTACACGTACTAATACCGATGTCCAGAATGGCAGCAACACACAGATCATCAGCAGGTTAGCGGTACGGTCTGGTAACGTTGCCAGCATGTAAGCCAGAGGATAAGCCAACACCAAACAGGCTGCTGTAATGATCAAACTCATCCAGAAAGTGCGGACAAATACGTCCTGATAAATAGCTTGTCCATCAGCTACTTTGACTACTGCACCGGCCTGATCTTTTTTCAGATCTAATGCGGAAAGTAAATAATTAGCGGTGTAAGGTGAGCTATTTCGGTAAATAGATTGCCAGTAGGTGGCATCGCCCCAACGCGCATCTAAATCAATCAGTGCTTGTTTGTAAGACGCTGGTACTGGGTCAAACGGCAAACTGTCAGCAGTGTTATTCAGCAAACTACGATAGCCGGAAATTTCAGTGTTCAGACGTTTACCCAGATTACCTAGGGCATCATTGTCATTGGCTTTTTCGATATCTAACGCCAATGCTTTATAGACCTCTTCTGGTGGTAATGCTTTACCATCCCAATTAGCCATAGCGGTAACGGTGGCGGGCAATAAAGCGGAAACTTCCGGATTATCGACGCTTTTTTTCAACATGATGACCAGTGGTACTAAAAAGACGACCACCAGAAAAATAATTAACGGCAGAATGAGCCCGAATGATTTCAGTCGGTTGATTCGTTCCGCACGATGAAGTTTTGCCTTCAGGGATTCGGTATCCACAGGCTGGGGGAGGGTGTCCGTAATGGTCGTTGACATCATAAATTCATTCCTGACAGACGGCACACAGGCCTGGATCATTCCGTTGAGATTGACAGGGTGTTCGCTTCGGGCTCGAGTGTAAGCCCGAAGCGAAAGGCATTACTTAGCCGCCCAAGCGTTGAAACGACGTTCCAGCTCTTCACCGTGATCCAACCAGAAAGTTGGGTCAACAGCGACCGCAACACCCAAGTTAGCTGGAGAAGATGGCAGAATTTCAGCTAAAGCCGGGTCGATCTTGCTTGCTGCACCTTTGTTCGTTGGGCCGTAAGGGATCTGCTTCGCGTATTCGATTTGGCTTTCTGGCTTGACGGTAGAAGCAATAAACTTCATCGCCAGATCTTTATTTGGCGTACCTTTCGGAACAACCCAATATTCCACTTCGTACAGGCCACCGTTCCAGGTGATGTTCAGGTTTTTATTGCCTTCTTTCTGTGCATTGGCAATACGGCCATTGAATGCAGAAGTCATGACCACATCACCGGAGATCAGATACTGTGGTGCTTGAGCTCCCGCTTCCCACCACTGAATATTCGGTTTCAGTTCGTCCAGTTTTTTGAATGCGCGGTCAACACCAGCCGGGGTTGCCAATACGGCATACACATCTTTCTGTGCTACGCCATCAGCCAACAGGGCGGCTTCCAGCGCATATTTAGCGGTTTTACGCAGACCACGTTTGCCAGGGAATTTCTTAACGTCCCAGAAATCAGCCCAAGAGGTTGGTGCAGCTTTCAGTTTATTTGCGTCATACGCGATAACGGTGGAGTAAACAAACATGCCGACACCACATTTGCTGGCGGCACCTGGAATGAAGTCACCTTTCGCGCCGATCACTTTGTAATCCAGCTTTTCAAAGAAGCCTTCATCACAGCCGCGAGCGACTTCCGAAGATTCAACTTCGACGACATCCCATGAAACACTTTTGGTTTCTACCATTGCTTTCAGTTTGGCCATTTCACCGTTGTATTCACCAGCAATGACTTTAGTGCCTGTCGCTTTAGTAAACGGCTCATAATAGGCTTTGATCTGAGCTTCCTTGTTGGCTCCACCAAAAGAAATAACAGACAGTTCGTCAGCTTGTGCTGCTACACAAGCGCTCGCTGCCAACACCGCTAACAGAGTACGAGTTGCATTCATCGATATCATCCTTGTTTCAGTTATTAGGGGTGGAACGTTTATTAGATAGAAACGTTATTAATCCAGCATGTCGAGGGCGCGGACATGATCCTTTTGCCACCCGATCGCCAGTTTGTCGCCCAGTTTGATGTTTGGATCGAACTGGCTCACTGGCATCTTCACTATAAAGTTAGAGCTGCCACAGGTATCAATACACAGACGGATGTGATCGCCTAAGTAGATGAATTCTTTTACTTGTCCATGCACCACGTTATCGCAATTCTGGCTGGCGGCGCCCAGTAAGATCCGCTCTGGTCGGATTGACAGCGAAGTCTGTTCGCCATTATTTGATACATTGACTGCGAGTGATTTGATTAATGAACCATCTTGCATGCGCACCAGACAATAATTGTTGTCGATGCTTTCCACGACGCCCTGTAATCGGTTGTTTTCACCAATAAATTGCGCCACAAACGCATTTTTAGGTTCTTCATACAAGACTTTCGGGCTATCGATTTGCTGGATTTCGCCTTTATGGAACACCGCAACGCGATCTGACATGGTCAGTGCTTCGGATTGATCATGTGTTACATAAACAATGGTCAGGCCAAACTTGTCATGCAAATGTTTAATTTCCATCTGCATATGTTCACGTAGCTGTTTATCCAGTGCGCCGAGTGGTTCGTCCATCAATACTAGTTTCGGTTCAAACACCAAAGCACGCGCCAACGCAACACGTTGTTGCTGGCCACCTGATAACTGTGCCGGGTAGCGATGACCGAAGCTGTCCATCTTGATCATGGCCAGTGCTTCCTGCACTTTTTCCTGAATATCGGCTTTTGCCATGCGGCGAACGAACAGAGGAAATGCCACGTTCTCTGCCACAGTCATGTGCGGGAACAGCGCATAATTTTGGAACACCATACCAATGTCACGTTTGTGCGGTGGCTGGTTGTTCAGCAATTTACCGCCCAGAGTGATTTCACCGCTGGTGGCGGTTTCAAAACCAGCCAGCATCATCAGGCTTGTGGTTTTCCCTGATCCACTTGGGCCTAACAGAGTCAGAAATTCGCCCCGACGAATATTCAAATTGAGGTCTTTTACTATGAGTGTTTCGCCGTCATAGCTTTTTTGTACGTTGCGAAACTGAACAAATGGCGTTTGTTGTTTCATAAGGTTCTCTTTACGTCGTCAGGTTAACGATGCTTCAGCAAGATGCGTGCTGAATATTTAAAAGAACGCTAACTTTTCGGCCGAGACACTAAGTGCCTATCAGTTCCGTTGATGTAGCCAGCAGTCTGGAGACCACTATAGGTGCGGGGTATAGGTGTAAAAAGCGTAATGTTTAAATGTTTACATTGAAAAATATAGAACAAAAAGAGGGCTAAATGGTACTTGTAAGATCAATGCAGAGATGGGATAAAGAAAGATTTTTGAACGTTAAAAATGGGGCTAAATTGACGCTGTTTTGTGGTATTGGGATCTATTATACGTCTTTTTGCTCTGAAAGGTAGCCCCAGAATGGGATTCATGTAGCAATTTGGTGCTGTGGGTGTTTGGTGCATATTTTTCTGATTAAATTGGTGCAATTGTGATTGAGCATCGTTTAGCACTGATCTGCGCTATGCTTCAAAACGTACATACAAAAATAATGCGGAATCAGCGTGTTAATCAGCGCCAGCGCCATATTTTGCTGGCTTACATTAAGGATAAACCATGACCCAGTTTGATATGCAACAGATCCAGGTTGGCATTAGCGCCTGCTTGTTAGGCCAGCTAGTACGTTTTGATGGCGGACATAAGCGATCTGAATTTGTCGAAAAAGAATTAACCCGTTATTTCTCTTTTACACCCGTCTGCCCAGAAATGGCGATTGGTCTTGGCTCACCGCGTAAAGCGATCCGGCTGGTTAAGCGGGATGATGTGATTCACGTCGAAGCGTCGGATGGCAGTTTTGATGTCACCGAACAACTCACTGCGTTTTCTCATCAAAAAACGGCAGAGTTTAATCATCTGGCGGGTTATATCCTGTGTGCGAAATCCCCTAGCTGTGGCATGGAACGAGTCAGGATCTATTCATCCCAAGGATCAGCGAAGGAAGGTACCGGCGTTTATGCCCGTATACTGATGGAGCAAAACCCACTGTTGCCGGTGGAAGAAGATGGCCGTTTGTGTGATCCGGTGCTGCGGGAGAATTTTGTTACTCGTGTGTTTGCATATCATGACTGGTTAACGCTGCAACACAGCGGTATTACGCGTGGCAAGTTGATCGCTTTTCATTCCCGCTATAAATATCTGCTGTTTGCGCACCAGCCTGCGGCCTATAAGTCCCTTGGTAAACTATTGGGTGATGCCATTGATTTACCATTAGAGACGCTGGCTGCCCGCTATATTTCAGGCTTGATGCAAGGCTTACAACAGCGTGTGAGCCGGAAAAACCACTCTAACGTGCTGCAGCATTTGCAGGGCTATTTTAAGAAAAACCTCAGCCCAGCACAAAAAGCAGAACTACAAACCACAATCGATAAATACCGCCGTGGTTTGTTACCACTGATGTCGCCGATGACGCTGCTACAGCATTATCTGCGGGAATACCCGAATCCTTATTTAGCGTCGCAGGTTTACTTTAATCCTCATCCTGAGGATCTGGCTCTGCGCTACAGCTTATAAGGGGGCAATGATGTCATCATTAGTCTGGTTTCGGGACGATTTGCGTCTGCACGATCATCCGGCGTTGTATGCCGCAAGTTTGCGTAATGAGCCATTACAGGCCATCTATTTTGTGACGCCACGGCAGTGGGAAAAACACGATCTGGCGCCGATTAAAGCAGATTTGATGGAGCGTCAACTCAACCAATTGGGGGCAGAGTTGGCTGTGTTAGGTATTTCGTTAACCGTGCTTACAGTCGATGACTACCAGCAATTACCTCAGGTATTACTGAGTTTCTGCCAACAGCAGCGCATTACGCAGCTATTTGTAAATCGAGATATTGGTGAGTATGAACTGCAACGTGATCTCGCGGTGCAACAGCAGTGCGATGTCGCCAATATTCAGGTGCAGTGGTTTGATGCGCGTTGTGTGTTTGCGCCCGGAACTGTGCTAACCGGTGGCAAAGAGATGTTTAAAGTCTTCACGCCGTTTAGCAATGCCTGGTTAAAACGATTAATGGCAGAGGGTTATCAGGTCTGGCCAAAACCAGTGCGTCGGGGTGAGGCACTTAACTGGTCACCCGTACAATTTGATTACCCTAAAACCGATAGTCATGTCTGGCCGGTAGGCGAAGAGTCGGCGCTTGCCCGGTTACGCGATTTTTGTGCTGAAAAAGTGGATGCTTATGGGGAACAACGTGATTTCCCCGCTATTGCGGGCACCAGCCAGTTATCACCTTATTTAGCGCTTGGAATTATTACGGTTCACCAGTGTTTAGCGGCGATGCAAGATGCTCTGGGTCAATTGCCTTTTGAGCGTGGTGCTGCCGGGTTTGTGTGGTTGAACGAATTGATCTGGCGGGAGTTTTATCAGCATCTGCTGGTGGCATTTCCTCATCTGTCAAAACATAAGGCATTTAAGCCTGATACTGAGCATGTGCGCTGGCTTTGGGATGAAAAGCGCTTTAATGCGTGGTGTGAAGGTGAAACAGGTTATCCAATCGTCGATGCCGCCATGCGCTGTTTGAATCAAACCGGCTGGATGCACAACCGCTTACGCATGATCGCGGCGTCTTTCCTGACCAAAGATCTGCACATCGATTGGCGTTATGGTGAACGTTATTTTATGCAGCAGCTAATTGATGGCGAATTAGCCGCCAATAACGGCGGTTGGCAGTGGGCGGCTAGCACCGGTGCGGATGCAGCACCTTATTTCCGTATCTTTAACCCGACCACACAAGGGCAACGATTTGATGAGAAAGGTATTTTTATCAAACGATGGTTACCCGAGCTTGCCGAGGTACCAGAAAAGTACATTCATACACCAAGAGATTGGTTAACTGTTTTCCAGCCACAAAATGGATATCCGGCACCGATAGTCGATCACAGTGAATCGCGGGCTATTGCGTTGGCATTGTTTCAGCGATAGAAAATACAACAAACGCTTGTACCGCACTGATGTGCAGGCGTTTTGTTTTAAAAAAGAGGAATTAACAGATAAAAAGGGATTTACAGAGAATTTAGTTGCAACGAACTTTACCAAGAGCAGGTAAAGAAGATGGCTCCCTCGACTGGACTTGAACCAGTGACATACGGATTAACAGTCCGCCGTTCTACCGACTGAACTACGAGGGAATCGTGGCTCCTCCTGCTGGACTTGAACCAGCGACATACGGATTAACAGTCCGCCGTTCTACCGACTGAACTAAGGAGGAATTACAGTCTGATGTTGGCTCCCTCGACTGGACTTGAACCAGTGACATACGGATTAACAGTCCGCCGTTCTACCGACTGAACTACGAGGGAATCGTCACATCAGGACGGGGCGCATGTTACTGATTGGTATGGTGGCTGTCAACCAAGGAAACAGCAAAAAGTGTCTGTATTGGTTTGATTGCCGAATTGATGAGCAGTTTCATTCAGGTTTTTTTTATCAACAGCAAGGCAATGCCAGTGGTGACAAGGGCTGGCGTCGTTTACCCACAGAATCTGTGGATAACCCTGTGTGTTGTTTTATTATATCTCTGTCTAAGCCATGTGGCTCAAGGGCTACAAAAAACCCACGCAAAAATATTGCAAATTTAAAACACAGTAAAATCAAATAATTAGTTTTTTAGGCGTGGATAGTTAAGATCTGGGTATGAATAGAATGTGAGCAAAAACACAGCATGACTAAATGTGCATTATTTTGGCGCAGTGTAGAGGGAAACCGTGGATAAGTTGGTTCTTGCAGTATGAAACGCTGAAAAATTTGGCTCCCTCGACTGGACTTGAACCAGTGACATACGGATTAACAGTCCGCCGTTCTACCGACTGAACTACGAGGGAATGGGCCGATAATCCTACGCATATGAGCAAGGCCGGTCAAGACAAAAATACGCGCAAGATCACACTATGCTGAAAAGTTCACCATGAAGGTTAAAATGTATACGACTGTGCTGCTTTATTGCTTTTGTTTCGGCGTAATTGTGTCACGGTAACATGGGAACATATTATGATGTTGTTAAGATTTCTGGTGTGGTAATCAATATGAGTAAAGCCTTTAAGCTGGCGAGTCAGTTTCAGCCGGCAGGAGATCAGCCCAACGCCATCGCTAAATTGTTGGAAGGCATCGATGCTGGTTTGGCCCATCAAACCCTGCTGGGGGTGACTGGTTCCGGTAAAACATTCACGATGGCGAATGTGATCGCGACGTTGAATCGCCCAACCATGATTTTGGCGCCGAATAAAACACTGGCTGCTCAGTTATATGGTGAGATGCGGGAGTTCTTCCCCGACAATGCGGTTGAGTATTTTGTCTCTTATTATGATTACTACCAGCCAGAAGCCTATGTGCCGACTACCGACACCTTTATTGAAAAAGATTCGTCGATCAATGATCACATTGAACAGATGCGTTTGTCTGCCACCAAGGCATTGCTGGAACGCCGTGATGTCGTGATCGTGGCTTCGGTTTCTGCGATCTATGGTTTGGGTGATCCGCAGGCTTATCTCAGTATGATGTTGCATTTGCGGCAAGGCGATATCATCAATCAACGCGATATTTTACGCCGTCTGGCCGAGCTGCAGTACACCCGTAACGATGTGGTGTTTCAACGTGCCACCTTCCGGGTACGTGGTGAAGTGATCGACATTTACCCGGCGGAATCAGACAAACTGGCATTACGTGTCGAGTTGTTTGACGAAGAGGTTGAACGGTTGAGTTTGTTTGACCCGCTGACCGGTGCGGTAGAAAAAGTGATCCCACGATTTACGGTGTTTCCAAAAAGCCATTATGTCACGCCGCGGGATACCATCTTGCAGGCGATTGAAACCATCAAGGTCGATCTGGCGGAACGCCGGGAACAGCTCTTATCGGCTAATAAGCTGCTCGAAGAACAACGTTTAACCCAACGCACACAATTTGATATCGAAATGATGCAGGAGCTGGGTTATTGCTCCGGTATTGAAAACTACTCCCGTTATTTGTCTGGCCGCACGGCGGGCGAACCGCCACCAACATTATTTGATTATCTGCCCGCGGATGGCTTACTGATCATCGATGAATCGCATGTGACTGTGCCGCAAATCGGCGGTATGTATAAAGGTGACCGTTCCCGTAAAGAGACGTTGGTGGAGTATGGTTTCCGTTTACCCTCGGCTTTAGATAACCGGCCACTCAAATTCGATGAATTTGAAGCATTAATGCCACAGACTGTGTTTGTTTCCGCGACACCGGCCGCCTATGAGTTGAATAAATCAGGCGGTGATATTGTGCAGCAAGTTGTACGACCGACCGGTTTGCTGGATCCGGAAGTCGAAGTTCGCCCTGTAGCTACACAGGTAGACGATCTGCTATCTGAAATTCGCTTACGGGTTAAATTAGAAGAGCGTGTTCTGGTTACGACCTTGACCAAACGTATGGCCGAAGATCTGACCGAATATTTGCATGAACATGATGTCAAAGTTCGTTATTTGCACTCGGATATTGATACCGTTGAGCGTATGGAAATCATCCGTGATCTGCGTCTGGGTGAATTTGATGTATTGGTCGGTATCAATCTGTTGCGGGAAGGCTTAGATATGCCAGAAGTGTCGCTGGTCGCCATTCTGGATGCAGATAAAGAGGGGTTCTTACGTTCTACCCGTTCCATTATTCAGACTATTGGGCGTGCCGCGCGAAATTTGAATGGCAAGGCGATCTTGTATGGCGATCGCATTACCGACTCTATGCGTACCGCAATCGATGAAACGGAGCGTCGACGTGCCGTTCAGCAAGCCTTTAACCTGGAACATGGTATTACGCCAAAAGGGCTTAATAAGAAAGTCGTCGATGTGATGCAATTAGGTGGTGTGACTAAATTGTCAGCCAAAGCGAGTCGTAATAAAGTGGCGGAAGAAGCGGCACATTATCAACGGTTACGCCCTGATGCGTTGGCGAAAGAGATCAAACGGTTGGAAAACCAGATGTTTGAACATGCACGCAATCTTGAATTTGAACAAGCCGCCGGCTTACGCGACCAAATTCATGAATTACAGCAACAATTGTTGTTGGGGTGATAAAGGTTATATTGCAGGAAATAGCCACTGCATCTTAGCAGTGGCTATTTCTCGATTAAGCGCGGCTCAGAAACTCATGACGTGTTGCGGCATTACTTTTAAATACGCCACCCAATGCGGTGGTTGTTGTCTGGCTCAAGGCATCCATGATCCCACGCGATTTGACGCAATAATGTGTTGCCGTCATGGTGATCGCCACATTGTCTGTACCCAGTAATACCTGTAAGGCAACGAGGATCTGTTGTGTCAGTCGTTCCTGAACTTGCGGGCGTTTGGCAAAAAAATTCACGATGCGATTTATCTTTGATAAGCCAATAATTTTGTCTTTTGGTAGATAAGCCACCGTTGCCCGGCCATCAATAGTAACGAAATGATGTTCACAGGTACTAGTTACACCTATGTCTTGCACCTTGATCATCTCATCCGTACCCATTTTGTTTTCAATCAGGGTAATTTTGGGAAACGTGCTGTAATCAAGTCCGGCAAATATTTCATCGACATACATTTTGGCAATACGGTGCGGTGTTTCCGCCAGGCTATCATCAGCTAAATCAAGGCCAAGCAGCGTCATAATGGAGGCCATATGTTGCTCTATCTGCTGCTTCTTTTCATGGGCCGAAACAGAGGTATGCAGCATGGGGGTTTCTAACCCTTTCGCTTCCAGAGCAGAACGAACAATTACAGCTTCTTTACTTAGTTGAGTCATTGTCTCTTTATCTCCTGCATCGGGGAGATGCCATACTCCCGACACATAATTACGGCTTCTGAACTTATTATACACATCCAATGCGGCTTCGGCTTATCGGGCCGATGCAAACCTGTGTTAGCAGTACGTATCGAAGTTATAGATAGATTGTTGATACGGATAAAAATTAATGGGAAATAAAGTTAAGCCGCCTTTTTGTATATTTAGTGAACAAGCTTTCATTCGATATGCAATTTGCGAAAATGCAAATCGAATGTGGATTCATTTGCAAATTGCAAAAATGCGCAATTTGCAAAGTCTTTTGACTCTGTTGTGTTATACTTTAGACAAAGAAAGAGGTTTGATTGAGGCCTTTTTTGGCTAAAACCACTAAAAAAGTGCCTCATTTATATCTTTATAAAAGAATTTGAATATATATGGAATGTTGGCACGGCTTTTTCATATATAAATGTGTAAACCAGTTTTATCCCGTGCTCTCTTCAGCAAAAGCTGAAGTTCGGTCAACTACATTGTGGTTGACCTTTTTTTTGCCTGTCATTTGCCCTGCAAATACAACGCCAGCGATTTAATGATGTTCCATTCGCGTGAACCCTGTATTTTTCCTTCCAGCAATTGCTCCAACCGCAATAAATAAGCTTCTGCCTGTCGGTTCAATGCATCAACACAGAACTGTTGCCATTGTTCTTGTTCGCGCAATGACAGTGTATGAGGATAATTTCTGGCTCGGTAGCGAAACAATAAGGTGTGCAAGCGAGGATCATGAAACTGATGACGGCCTGGGGTTAATTGTTCTGCCGGCGCTTGCTGGATCAACTCAATTGTTGCCCTATCTGCTTCGGAGAAAAAGCCTTGATACAGCATATGTTCGGGATCCTGATTTTCGGGGGGAACAAAATCATCGTTAAACAGGGCGACCAGTTTTTCTCTAATTGCAGGGTTTTCTCGGATCAACTGCAGGTTCTGCATACAACGATCTCGATTGATACCTAATTCTTGCGAACGCTCTTCGCTCAGACTGGCGGCTGGCGCCAAGATTGGACATTTATTTATATGGATCAATTTAACGGGGACTGGTGATTCACCAGCCAATTCATTACGTCGGGTATAAAGGCGATCACGCAAAGCTGCAACATCTAACTTGAGCAGGGGGGATATGTCTTTATGTAAATCTACGACAATCACAGCATTATTATTGGTAGGATGCCAAGCTAATGGTGCAATCCAACTGGCACAGCCTTGCCAAGCGGAAAACATGCCGGAGACATGCACCAGCGGTTTAATATTAATGATATCGATCAGATTTTTAACTTTGTTTTTGCTGCGGTGTTCTAACAAATAATCAAATAAGCGCGGTTGGGCTTGTTTCAGACATTTGGCTAAACCAATAGTGGCGTATACATCAGACATCGCATCATGTGCATTTTCATGTTTGATGCCATTAGCAACAGATAGTTTTTCCAGACGAAATGACGGTTTACCTTCATCATCGTAAACCCAATTAATTCCCTCTGGGCGCAAAGCATAAAACGCACGCACCACATCTAATAGATCCCAGCGTGAGTTACCTTGTTGCCAGCTGTAAGCATACGGATCGAAAAAATTGCGGTAAAAACCGTAACGCGTAAATTCATCATCAAAGCGGATATTGTTGTAACCTAGAATACAGGTTTCTGGTTGCGCAAATTGCTCATGAATAGAGCGGAAAAAATCTGCTTCACAGATACCGTTTTGGTTTGCAATCTGGGGGGTAATGCCGGTTATCAGGCAAGCTTCTGGCGCTGGCAAATAATCAGGTGCCATCTGGCAGTAAAGAACGACAGGATCACCACAAATATTGAAGTCAGCATCGGTTCGAATTCCGGCAAACTGCGATGGTCGATCGCGAGCGGGATCAATACCGAAAGTTTCGTAATCGTGAAACAAAAAGGTTTTTTGCGGTTTAGTCGTCAAAATAGCACCACTTGTGGCTGTGAAACGAGTAATAAGTCTATTCTGGATGAAATTCGGGAATAAAAAAACCCAGTCAACTTTACGTCGACTGGGCCAAGACTCAATGTTTAATTGCAGTGGCACTAAGTTAGAGTTCAGACATTGTAAAAAGTTCCGTTAAGTTGCATAAAAATTGTGATTTCCTTCTCGTTACACATCACGCGCCACCATAATTTTTCAACAGATCAATAAAAAATAAGCGGAACATCCGCTAATACGGCGCTTTTTCACTATCAATTTCATTGAGATCGAGAAAATTTTATATTAAATTAGTTTTATCTAATTTAAATGACCTTTATGTATGCACAATTTTACACCGTGGAGTTCGTTGCTTGGCGGGCTCCTGATTGGTTTAGCAGCCCTGATACTTTTATGGGGTAAAGGCCGGATCGCGGGTTACAGCGGAATTATCTCCGGATTATTTTCAATCTCAGACAACAAACGCTGGCGAATCTTGTTTTTAGTGGGGACGACCCTCGGAGCGAGTGCGGCAACGTATGCATTACATCTTAAAATGGCAAAACTTGAAATATCACCATTACTGATATTGGCAGGCCTTTTAGTCGGAGTTGGTTCTCGCTTGGCAAATGGCTGCACGAGTGGGCATGGTATTTGTGGCATTGGCCGCTTTTCAATCCGTTCGTTGGTGGCAACTGGATTGTTTATATTTTCTGGTGCATGCATTGTTGCAATGACCCATTAAGAGGTGAGCTGTGATTACTTTAATTGCCGGTGTTCTTTTTGGCTTTGGATTAGCACTTTCTGGCATGATGCAACCCGATAAAGTAGTGGGGTTTCTTAATATTGCTGGGGAATGGGATGCATCATTGATGTTGGTGATGGGCGGTGCTTTGGCTGTCTTTACTCCGGGGTATCACTTTTTTATTAAGAAGCGCCAACAAACTTGGAGTGGCGCCGCTTTGCATTTGCCAACTAACAAAACGTTGGATCGCCAGTTGGTCTTTGGTGCTCTGATATTTGGCGCAGGGTGGGGCCTTGCTGGTATTTGTCCGGGGCCCGCAATTGCCATGGTGGCACTGGCTGGTTGGCCTGCGATTGTGTTTATTTTTGCTATGGTCGCAGGGATGTTAATAGCTGGATATTGGCAGCAGAGAAAGAATCTATTAACCGAACAAATTACACAATTAGCTGCATCGGAATAAGAATAATCAGCCAACCATTTTCTAACGAAATGGTTGGCTGATTATCAAATTATCAAGCAGTGATGATATTACGAATTTCTTGGATAGATAATTTGTATTGGCGTGGGCAATCCCGCCATTCGGCCAACATGCGCTCATATTTGTCATGCATTGCCATTTCAGAATTTAAGCTTGCACAACATTTACCTAAATCTGGAAAACGTTTTTCTACATCTAACAGATAACAGACATAATCCGCTAGTTCCCGTTCATAGCCTCTGGCATAACCAATGAAATCTAAGCGGGATGCAGAGATTTGCGCCTGATCTTCAGCAGATAAGTTTTCATAAGAAACTTTAAGAGCATGATGCATTTCCAATGTATCAATTACTTCTCTGCACGTTTCTTCGGTCAGATGACCAAACTCTTTTTCCAGTTCCAGCATCTGTAAACAGTAACCACGTTCAACAATAGTCTTGCAGCGATGGTAATAATCAGCTTTCTCAGGATTCAGCTTACTCAGTATTTCATATTGATTACTGAGTATCAGTCGCTGAGCATGATTCATATTCATAAGTGGTATCCTGCCAGTAATAGATGTATTTAGTGTATAGGTATCACGCGTTACGGTTCTTTATCTATATCAAAAAGCAGGTGAAAACGGTTGCTTCGACTGTCAAGTTATCTGAATGGATATATTTTTATGTGATCAAGCCATCACTCTCTGTTGTTTCTCTGTGTTCTGAATTAGGATTGGCGCAAACAATAATGAGGTCAGAACTAATGATGACTCGTGGCGTTAAATTTCTCTTTATCCTGACGTTTCTGGCACTGAGTGCCTTTTACTTATATGTGCTTTATCTTGCCAAGCACCCTGATGTGTCAATGGCATATCGTATGTATTATTTGGACAAGAAAACCCATATTTGGAATCGTAACCAGACTCTCGCATACATTCCCGGCACGTTAATGGATCTCACCAATGAACGTGAGCGCTGCCCTTATCTCTCTCGCGATGGTTGGGATATTCCTGAAAAAGATGGTTCCGGTTCACCGTTTACCGATAAGGGCGGATTATATTTCACCTTACATCAAGAACCTGGCGCCCTGAAATTCCAGGGCTCCTTGACGACAAAAGCAGCGAATACAGAACTTAGTGTTAGTATTGGAGATAAATGGTCTCAAACGGTTAAATTTGATAAAGCAGGCCCACAGCAATTTGAATTATTACTTCCAGCGGGTTTATTCATCGCAGATCCGCTAGAACCAAATTATGTGTCACTGCATAGCAACCAATCTATCATGTTCAAAACATTCAAATTATCCCATGTGGGATGAGGTTATTATGAGCAAACAATCATTCACCGTTTCATTAGTTGTACCTGTTTATAATGAAGAAGAAAGTATTGATACCTTTATTGAAACGATCGACAAAGAACTGGCACCACTGCGTGATCAGTTGGAAATCGTTTTTGTCAATGACGGCAGTCGTGACCGCACTCGTGAAGTAGTTGAAAAGGCGATTGAAAAAGACAGCCGTGTAACTCTGATTAACCTAGCCCGTAATTTCGGTAAAGAAGCTGCGATGACTGCAGGTCTTGCGCATGCCCGTGGTGATGCGGTTGTCCCAATGGACGTAGATTTGCAAGACCCACCAGCATTAGTGCTGGAATTTGTCCGTATGTGGAAAGAAGAAGGTTATGACACCGTTTACGGTGTGCGGACTGACCGTAACGCAGACACCGCAATGAAGCGTCTGACCGCAGGTGGTTTCTATCGCTTCTTTAATGCGGTATCAACTACTACCAAGATCCCAGAAAATGCCGGTGATTTCCGTTTAATGGATCGCCGTGTAGTAGAGGCGATCAATCAATTGCCAGAACGTAACCGCTTTATGAAAGGGCTGTTCGCGTGGGCCGGTTTCCGTTCAATTGGCGTACCTTATGCTCGCCCGGAACGTGCTGCTGGTACAACGAAATTCAATTACTGGAAACTGTGGAACTTTGCACTGGATGGTCTGTTCAGCTTCTCTAGCTGGCCATTGCGTGTTTGGAGTTATATCGGCGGCGCAGTTGCCGGGATCAGTTTCCTTTATATGCTTATTATCATCTTAAAAGTGATTTTCGTTGGTGTTGATAGCCCCGGCTATGCTTCATTAATGTGTGTGATCCTGTTCCTTGGCGGTATGCAGCTGTTATCGATTGGTATCATGGGTGAATACATTGGTCGTATGTTCCTCGAAGTAAAACAGCGTCCGGTATTCCTTGTGGAAGGCGTTTATGGTCAGTATTCACGCCCGGCAATAACAGATGCCACGGAAGAAGATAAGTAAGCATGATCACAAAGAGTGAATTCTGGCGTTTGTTCCGCTTCGGTATCGTTGGTGGCGGAGCAACCGTAGTTGATTTAGGCACAGCAACACTCTGCCTGCATTTGTGGCCAACCATGTCTGAACATTGGGTGACATCAATCGGTTTTTTTGTTGCCTTTTGGGTTTCATTTTTTGGTCATCGGTACGTGACGTTCCAAAAACACGGCAAAGTGAGCAAGTTTTTGTTGGTAGCTCTCTTTTCGCTGGCGGTCAGAAATGTGCTGTTATCTGGTTTGTTGTGGATCGGGTTATCCGGTTTGCTGCCGATCGTTATTGCAACATTAGCGGTAACGATACTGACTTATGTTTTATCCCGAATTTGGGTTTTTGCCTGAGTAATGCTGGAGTAAGTTGTGCCAACAGATAAGGTAGATGTAATTTATTCTCCGTTGCAGATCAGTCGGCAAGACTGGGGCATCATTGCGCTGGCCTTTTTGGTCAGCCGCATCATGCTGTATGCAATTGGTTATTTTGGTGCCATGCACTACAACGTGGAAACCGATCAAATAGGGCAGATCAATCTGCTTGAATCTGTTGAAACAGATGTTTGGAATGTCTTTTGTCAATTTGACTGTACTTGGTTTAAAAGTATCGCCGATATTGGCTACGATACTTATCCCCATGGTTTGACTACTGGTCATGCGGCGAACTGGGCTTTTTTCCCCATGTTCCCGATGCTGGGTCATTATATTGGTGAATTATTTGGCATCAGTTCTTTGCATGGTTTTTATGTCATTGCCAATATCTCGTCCTTTGCTATGTTGCCGCTATTTTTCTTGTGCTTGCGCCAATTAGGTCAAGAACTGGATGTGGCGCGATTTGGCGTTTGGATGTTAGCTTTTTCACCATATTCCGTTTATTTCATCGCACCATATACCGAATCTTTGTTTATCACGTTGACCATGATGGTGTTTTTATTCGCATACCGGCATCAGTGGTTCTGGGTTGGATTGGCGGGTATGCTGATGACCGCCACCCGAAATATGGGCGTCATGGTGGTTTTTTCGGTAGGAATCCTTGCATTACAAGCTTACGGCTGGCGTGAGTTAGTAAAATTTGGTGATCGTGGTTTTCGGGTTATTTTAGCTATCTGGTTTATACCACTGGTTATGTTCATGTATATGTTCTACATGCATTACCATGTCGGGGATGCATTTTCATATAAAAATATTCAGTTAGCTTGGGGACGCATCTTTGGCAATCCATTTGAATATTGGCTAGAAGGTTTTGAGACTGGTGGTCGGAAAATCTATCTGTCGATCATGATTGCGATAGGATGGGCTCTAAACATCTATCTGTTTAAGCAAAAACGCTATGCAGAAGCTTTGTTTATGTTTATTTGTACATTGATACCATTATTAACCAGTACAAATGCAGTACCCCGCTATATGTTTGGATTGTACCCAACATCATTGGCCATTGTATTGATCGCCCGTGACAGGCCAAATCTACGGCCTATCATGCTAGCAATTAGTGCAATGCTATCGAGTTATTTTGTCATTGCATGGGTAAACGCGAAATTCTTTACTGTTTAGTAGTTATCCAAAGAAATAAAAAGCCGGAATGACATTTCCGGCTTTTTTGTTGTAATCATAACGAGTCGAGGTAATCGATAACGATTTGATGATGGTTGCTGGTCTTGAAGTTATCAAATACATGTTCGATAACACCTTGTTCGTTGATCAAAAAGCTAATGCGATGAATACCATCGTATTCTTTACCCATAAATTTCTTAAGCCCCCAAACACCGAATGCATCAGCTATTTTATGCTCTTCATCCGCTAGTAAGGTGAAATTAAGTTCATCACGAGCTTCAAATTTTTTCAGTCTCACAGAGCTATCAGGGCTGATACCCAGAACAACTAAATTTCGTTTTTCCAACTCAGCTTTACTATCACGTAACGCGCAAGCTTGTGTTGTGCAACCTGGTGTCATTGCTTTCGGATAGAAATAAACGAGTACCTTTTTCCCCTGTAATGAACTTAATTTGATTACTGCGCCATTTTGGTCTGGTAATTCAAAATCAGGGGCAACAGTTCCCGCTGTTAATCGATTCATTTTTATATCCTTATTGGTATTTTAAAGCGTAAAAAATATCATAATAACAATACGCTACTCATGTGAGATCAGATCAGCATTTTAGTCTTGGAACCGCGTTTTGCCTTGTTTTTGTGTATAGGGCGCCGTACCATTGGCTGCTTGTAAAATGGAGTCTGTGCTTTATGTTAACCGGTAGTCTCGTTGCTCTGATCACACCAATGAACCGCTCTGGTTCCGTTGACTGGCCAGCGTTAGAACAGTTAGTTGAATATCATATTCAAGCTGGTACTGATGCTTTAGTTGTAGCTGGGACAACCGGAGAATCGGTGACCTTAAGCGAAGATGAACTCTTTACTCTCTTCGACAGAACACTTGAATATTGTAATGGGCGCATTCCAGTCATTGCTGGTTGTGGCTCAAATAATACCGCCCATGCTAAACAATTGGCCAAGCAGATCAGTAAACTTGGTGTGACAGCAGGCCTTTCTGTGACGCCATACTATAATAAACCTACCCAAGAGGGGCTATACCAGCACTATGCGGCTATCGGTGAATACAGTGGGTTACCGCAAATTTTATATAATGTGCCTGGTCGTACCGGATGTGACTTAAAGCCTGAAACGGTTGCTCGCCTTGCGGGTAATTTTGGTATCTGTGGCATTAAAGAAGCGACGGGTAATTTATCTCGTGTTGCCCAGTTACGTGAATTATGTGGGCGAAACTTTGCACTTTACAGCGGTGATGATGCTACTGCTTGTGAATTTATGTTAAAAGGTGGCAATGGGGTTATTTCGGTGACCGCAAATATCGCAGCTAATGAGATGAGTCGTATGTGCGCGTTTGCACTAGCGGCTAATCAAGTCGCTGCATTAGAAATCGATGAACGTTTACGACCACTTCATCAAGAACTGTTTATCGAATCTAACCCGATTCCTGTAAAATGGGCAGCCGCCAGAATGGGGCTAATAAATTATGCCGATTTACGCCTGCCATTGACTTTGCTTTCCTCTACGGCACAAGCAATAGTTGAAGCAGCACTTGTGAGAGCGGAGCTGATCTAGCGTGCAAAATAATAAAATGAAAATGTCCCTGTTTCCTTGCAGTATCATTTGTATCTGCGTTCTTTCTGCTTGTAGTTCTGAGGCCGAAAGAAGACAGGCTAATCGCGATTTTGACTATACGTCTGCCGTTTTGCATCCACAGTTGAAAACTCCGGCTCCATTGCAAAATCCTGCATTTTCACAAGCGTATAGTTTACCTGTTGAAACCAGACAAGGGGCTTTGGCCCAGGACGTCGATGTTCGTCCTCCTGAACAAATCATGACCTTTGTATCAAGTAGCCGCGCGGATAATAGCCGTGATGCCATCATATTATGGTTTTCTGCTCGTAGTCTGAGTCAGCATATTGATGACGATCTTTGGTCATGGCTGAACAGTTACCTGACAACGAATAAGATGGCGATAACACGGCGTGATGATGCAAATAAAGTGTTAGAAACAGGCCCGGTTGCTGTTACCTTTGATGCAGAAAAAGCAGACGATATTCCACCTGCGCCAGCCCAATATTATCAATTCCAAGTTAAAAGCGATCCGACTACGCATCGTGCTGGCTTAATGGTTAAGTGGTTGAGAGCTGCTGATGAACAAGTTACTCCAACTGTTTTTGAACAACGCCACTATGCCACACGTTTGCTGAACAATGTCAGTGCATATGCGGATACACAAGGCCGAGGACAAACTGCCGTGGCGAGTAACGGCCCTATCCAGTTGCTCTTAGGCCAAGAATCCGGTTCTCAGGCTATCATTGCTGAAAATGGTTTTGTTAATACTTGGCAATGGTTACTGACAGTGTTGCCGAAGGCTGGTTTGCCTATAGAACAGAGTTCGCAGTCACAAGGTTTGATTGTATTCAATTATGAAGGCGACTCATCAACGAGCGTGATGCAAGTATTGACCTTCTGGAAACCTGTTGAACAAACAGATGGCTTAGCATTGTCTGCGGGTAAATATCGTCTACAGTTGGCTGACCGTGGTAATGAAACTTCGATTACTTTACTGGATGACAGTAATAAACCGGTATTGGCCTCAGCAGTTGAACGACTGCATCAGCGCCTGCTGAAATTTACGAATGTGTCTGCTATTGCTACTGTTGAGAGCCATAACAGCCAAGGTGCTTCAGCACAACCTGAAGTTAGTGAAAAGCCAATTCATTTAGTTAAGGTGAAAGATAAATGGGTTGCTGATGCGTCTGTTGATAAAGTAATGGACCACATGTCGGCTGATTTATCACAACTTGGCTGGATAGTTAAAGATGCTGATACTGCAGCACAGCGTATTGCCGTCGAATATAAAGTGCCGGAAGGAAGCCTCTTTGATGCTTTAGCTATTTGGAAGCCATTGGCGCCGAATTATGAAGGGTTGAGTTCTGGTTCATATGTATTCCAGTTGCACCAGATGGACAAGGGTACACAAATTGAGCTGCAAACCGCATCACAACAAGCTGTGCCTGCCGGTACTGCTGAGCAAGTTTATCAAGCTCTTGCCAAGAAATTACTAATGATTAATAAAAAGTAATTTATTTACTGCATTAGACAAATAGGCGGGCTATATAAGTTCCGCCTATTTTTTTTCGTCTTCGTCTTCGTCTTCGTCTTCGTCATCCGGTATTTTTCTGATTTTATCTTTATATTTGGGTAATTCTTTTTCCAACCGTTTCATGTCTTTTATGGCATTCATAAATAAGCCAAGCAAAAAAAGCAATGGAATGCCAATTATTAGCCACAGACTCATAAGTTGTGATTCTCACTAATATTTGTGATAAAGCGTGTCCAGATCTGCGGTAAATGAAGCAGGACCTGTG
>JAQUHG010000207.1 GCA_028683735.1 Tolumonas sp.
TGCCTTGTGGACGACCAGCAGGTGCATGCGGCGAACGTGCTGGCTGCCCTGCGCGCTGCGTGCCAGAGCGAGTTGGAGAAGCTGGTTTTGCGGCACCTTCCGCCTGGCGGGCTTGATGCGCGCGTGGCTGGCCCATGTGTGGGTTGTTGGCTTTGCGTTGTTCACCTTGTGAAGAGCGTGGTGAACGAGGCTGACGCGGTTCGTCACTGCGGCCATCATCAAACATTTTTGGTTTTTTCGGCTTTTTCACTGGGCGCGTCAGTTGCGCTTCCGTGGTCATAGCGACCGGGTTTTGTGGCTTGAAGCCATCAAACTCTTCACGCGGCAGAATTTGCTGGATCAGTTTTTCCACGTCAACCAGCAATGGTTGTTCATCAGCACTCACCAGCGAAATCGCATGGCCTTCCATACCGGCACGACCAGTACGACCGATACGGTGCACGTAATCTTCCGCGATATTTGGCAGCTCGTAGTTCACCACTTGCGGCAGCTGCGCGATGTCGATACCACGCGCGGCGATATCGGTCGCGACCAGCACACGCACCGAGCCATCTTTAAAGCCGGACAACGCACGGGTGCGCGCACCCTGGCTCTTGTTACCGTGGATGGCGGCAGCCTGAATGCCGGCGGTTTCCAGCTGGGTCACCAGTTTATTCGCGCCATGTTTGGTGCGCATAAATACCAGCACCTGCTGCCAGTTGTTGTGTTTGATTAAATGACACAACAGCGCTGGTTTGCGGCCTTTATCGACCGGGCAGATGGTCTGTTTGATGGTTTCTGCGGTGGTGTTGCGTGGTGCGACATCAATCTGTACCGGCTCATTCAGCAAGCCTTTCGCCAGTGTGCGGATCTCATCCGAGAAGGTCGCGGAGAACATCAGCGTCTGACGATCTTTTGGCAGCATGTTGATGATTTTACGGATATCGCGGATAAAACCCATGTCCAGCATGCGGTCGGCTTCATCTAAAATCAGCACTTCCAGTTGGCGGAAATGCAGGGCGTTCTGACTGACCAGATCCAGCAGACGACCCGGAGTGGCTACCAGTACGTCGGCGCCTTTGCGCATCGCCAGCATCTGCGGATTGATATTCACGCCACCAAACACCACCACTGATTTCAGCGGCAGGTATTTCCCATAGGTGGTGACGCTTTCGGCAACCTGTGCCGCCAGCTCACGGGTTGGCGTCAGCACCAGTGCACGAACGGCATTCGAGCGAGCCAGATTACCGCGTGACAGACGGTGCAACAGCGGCAGGGTAAAACCAGCGGTTTTACCGGTGCCGGTTTGTGCCGCCGCCATCACATCTTTACCGGCCATCACGGCAGGGATCGCCTGCTGTTGGATCGGGGATGGGGTGTCGTAGCCTTTCTCTTTCACGGCACGCAGTATGAGTTCGCTTAAGCCCAGTTCAGTAAATGACATTAAATGGTGATTCCTGTTGTATAAAATGTGAAAGCAGCGGAGCTGTTGGTATCGCTCTTAGAAGATGTAAGTCGTCGGTGATAAGGCCTCACACCAGCTTGCGCACTCTCACTTTGCGGCCTTTGATTTTGCCGTCCTGTAAATAACCGTAGACCTTGTTGGCAATGCTGTGATGCACCGCGACATAGGCATGTAATTCTGCAATATTGATTTTGCCGATCTGCTGGCCGTTAAATCCGGCCTCTTTGGTCAGTGCACCGAGAATATCGCCGGGGCGCACTTTGCTTTTACGGCCACCGTCGAGACACAGGGTGACCATCTCGGGTTTCATGTTGTCGGGGTTTTTCTTCAGCTCATCAAGGTTGCCCCAGACGGCACGGCTTTGCTGATAATCTTCAATCATTACCACACGATTGGCTTGTGATGCGGTAGTCAGCGTCAGCGCCAGACCGGTTTGCCCGGCACGACCGGTACGACCGATACGATGCACATGAATTTCCGGATCCGGTGTCAGGTCATAGTTCACCACGGCCTGTAACTCTTTAATGTCCAAGCCGCGAGCGGCAACATCGGTTGCCACCAGAATGGCGCAGCTTTGGTTCGCAAAACGCACCACGACCTGGTCGCGTTCGCGCTGTTCCAGATCGCCGTTCAGCGCCAGTGCGCTGTAGCCTTGAGCGGATAATGCATCGGCCACCTGCTGGGTCTGGTGTTTCATATTGCAGAAGATCACCGTGGAGCGCGGCTGGTAATGTTGCAGCAGTTTCAGCAGTGCAGGGAATTTGGCTTCCTGATTCGGCAGTTCGAAGAAACGCTGTTCGATTTGTACGGCACTGTGGGTTGATTCCACGCGCACGCTTAACGGCTCGCGTTGGAACTCTGCACTCAGGCGTTGAATGTCTTCGGGGTAAGTGGCGGAGAACAGCAGGGTCTGACGCTGACGCGGGCATACTTTCGCGATTTCGCGCATGGCATCGGCAAAGCCCATGTCCAGCATACGATCTGCTTCGTCCAATACCCAGGTTTTCAGACCAGCCAGACTCAGGCTCTCTTTATCTAAGTGTTTTTGTACGCGACCCGGCGTGCCGACCACGATATGGGCGCCTTGCTCCAGCGAGCTGAATTGCGGGCCAATTGGCATGCCACCACACAGCGTTAATACTTTTACGTTGGGAATCAGACGTGCCAGACGGCGGATTTCACCCGCCACCTGATCGGCCAGCTCGCGGGTTGGGCACAGCACTAAACCTTGCACGTTCAGTGATTTAACGTCCAGTGCTTGCAATAAGCCCAGTGCGAAGGCAGCCGTTTTACCACTGCCGGTTTTGGCTTGCGCCAGCACATCTTTACCTTGTAACACCGCCGGCAGGCTTTGCGCCTGAATAGGGGTCATTTCGCTGTAACCCAGCGCGGTGAGATTTTCCAGCAACGCAGGTTGCAGCTTTAATTGCGCAAAAGCAGACGATGCCGCAGTTGCAGCCGAATTTGTATCAGACATGACTAATCCTGAATTAAACCAATAACAAGACCGCCGGACAGGCGAAATGGGTGTCGGACGCAGGACATCGCACCAAAGTAGCAACGAATGTCGGGGAAATTTGTACCGGTTTCAGGCCGCAGCATCTGAGCAAACGTCAAATGGCGAAATGGAAGGTGAAAACGTGCAAACAACGCATCAAACGGTGCGTAGCTTAAGGGAAGGCGCGCGGCATTGCAAACTGCGCAGCGGGGAACGTGATTTTATTTTCGCCAGCGAAAAATACCGCTAACATGCGAAGAAGAAGTTTTCGTTTACGGTGATATTCGCAGCAATCGCTGATTGTTGCGCTCAGGGAGTGAACATGAAGCAGAGTCAACGACATCAGAAAATTCTGAACCTGCTGAATCAGCACGGTTTTGTCTCCACCGAAGAGATGGTGGCGCAGTTTGATGTCAGCCCGCAGACCATCCGCCGTGACTTAAATGAACTGGCGGAACAAGAGAAAATCATCCGTCATCATGGTGGTGCGGCACTGCCGAACTCCAGCACCAGCAACACCGCCTACAGCACCCGCAAAGTGATGCAGTTGACGGAAAAAGAGCGTATTGCCGCGCAAGTGGCGGCGCGCATTCCTGATGGCGCTTCGTTGTTTATTGATATTGGCACCACCACCGAGGCGATTGCGCGCGCACTGCTCAACCATAAAGACCTGCGCGTAGTCACCAATAACCTCAACGTAGCGATGACACTGACGGAAAAAGATGACTTTAAGGTCATCATCGCGGGTGGTGAAATTCGTAATCGTGATGGCGGTATTATTGGCGAAGCAACACGTGATTTTATCGGTCAGTTCCGTATGGATTTTGGCATCATCGGCATCTCCGGCATTGATATGACCGGCGCGCTGCTCGATTTCGATTATCAGGAAGTGCGGGTGGCACAGTCGATCATTCAGCACTCCCGACAGGTGTTTCTGGCCTCTGACCACACCAAGTTTGGTCGCAATGCGATGGTTAATTTAGGCAATATCAGTCAGGTCGATGTGCTGTTTACCGACCAGCAACCGCCGGAAGAGATTGTGCGGATCATGCAGCAAGGGCAGGTGGAGTGTTGTATCTGCTAATCCGCATGAGATAGTGATCTGGATACCATAAGCGAGGACGAAGGAACCATTTCGACGCCCCTCCGTGGTTTTTTGCATAGCGAGCGCCAGTCAAAGGTTCCACCCCGCCAACTCGTCGTAAACCCATCCATGGGGACTCCGCCGCGTCATCCTTGACGCGGAGGGTTGTCGAAATGGACCCTTTGACCGTCTTGCATGATTGTTTTGACCGAAGTCTCAACACCTAGGCGGCAGATGTTTCCGCCAACTCAGGTGCTTTCTCTACTTCCGATTTAGCTAATCGTGCCGCCATGCGTTGTGCCACATAGGCTTTGAGCTGTGCTTTTGCGCCATCATCCAGCGTTAAGCCTAGCTTGGTGCGGCGCCATAAAATATCTTCCGCGGTGCAGGCCCACTCCTGATCGATCAGATAATCGACCTCTTCGACACACAGCTCATGACCAAAACTGACCGTTAATTCAGCCGGCAACCAACTGGCGGCGAGGCTACCGTAACAACTGGCGATCCGGCGGGCGGTGGCAGCATTCAGCCAATGTGCCTGCTTGCGATAACGCTGGGTTAAATGCAGTACGTTGCCTTCAAATTCAGCACCGGGTAGTTTACTGCTGGCGGTCCAATCTTCCCGTGCTTGTGGGAAATAGGGCGCCAGCTTATGGCAGGCGGCTTGCGCCAGTTTGCGATAGGTGGTGAGTTTGCCGCCAAACACTGATAACAGCGGTGCTTTGCCCTGTTCATCGGCCAGCTCCAGCGTGTAATCGCGGGTGACCGCTTGCGGCGAGCTGGATTCATCATCACACAGTGGGCGCACGCCGGAATAACTCCACACCACATCCGCGGGTACGATTTGATGTGTGAAATGTTTATTCACCACATCACACAGATACTGCACTTCCTCAGCATTAATTTTCACTGCACGCAGATCACCGGTGTATTCCAGATCGGTGGTGCCAATCAGGGAAAAATGCTGTTGATAGGGAATGACAAACACGATGCGTTTATCTTCATTTTGTAGAATATAGGCTTCTTCGCGCTCATGAATACGCGGCACAATAATGTGACTGCCTTTCACCAAGCGGATATTCCGTGGTGATTTCAGCGCCATGGTTTCATCAAACAACCGTTTCACCCACGGACCGGTGGCATTCACCAAGGCATCGGCGGTAACGTCGAAAGTCTGACCATTGAGTTGATCTTGCAGGGTCAGTTTCCAATGTGTTTGTTCGCGCACCGCTTTGATACAGGCAGTGCGCGTGTCAATGCGTGCGCCATGTTGTCGCGCCTGCATAGCATTCAACACCACTAAACGTGCGTCATCGACCCAGGCATCCGAATATTCAAAGCCCTTGACCAGATGTGGCTGCACACCATCATTGGGTGAAAATTTAATACTGCTGCAGGCCGGTAAGGTGACGCGTTTTGCCAGATGATCATACAGGAACAAACCCGCGCGGATCATCCACGCCGGGCGCAGGTGAGGGCGGTGAGGCAGACGAAAACGCATCGGATGGGCAATATGCGGCGCCATGCGCAGCAGGGTTTCCCGTTCCGCCAGTGCTTCTTTAACCAACCGGAATTCGTAATGTTCCAGATAACGCAAACCACCATGGATCAATTTGCTGGAAGCCGAAGACGTGGCGCTGGCCAGATCGTCCGCTTCGAACAGTGCCACTGCAAGCCCACGACCCGCGG
>JAQUHG010000208.1 GCA_028683735.1 Tolumonas sp.
TAGGGGTTCCCCATTCACGCTGTGTTTCACCCGGCCATTTGTTGGTGGCATCCAGACCCATTTTAGAACCTAAACCGGCCACCGGTGAGGCAAAGTCCAGATAATCAATCGGCGTATTCTCTATAAGCGTAGTATCTCTGGCTGGATCCATGCGCGTAGTTATGGCCCATATTACGTCATTCCAGTCACGCGCGTTAACATCATCATCACAAACAATCACAAACTTGGTATACATAAACTGGCGCAGGAAACTCCATACCCCCATCATCACGCGTTTGGCGTGGCCGGGGTAACGCTTCTTAATAGTGACTACGGCCATGCGGTACGAACAGCCTTCCGGCGGTAGATAAAAATCAATAATTTCCGGGAATTGCTTACGTAACAGCGGAACAAACACTTCATTCAATGCCACCCCCAGCATCGCTGGCTCATCCGGCGGGCGTCCGGTATAGGTGCTGTGATAAATGGCATCTTTGCGCATAGTCATGTGAGTAATGGTGAAGACCGGAAATTCATCGACTTCATTGTAATAACCGGTGTGATCACCATATGGCCCTTCCGGTGCCATTTCACCGGGCATCAGATAACCTTCCAGTACAATTTCGGCACTGGCAGGCACATCCAGGTCACAGCTCAGAGCTTTGACTACCTCGGTGCGGCTTTGACGCAGCAGACCGGCAAAGGCATATTCGGACAAGGTATCCGGTACCGGTGTTACCGCACCTAAAATAGTGGCCGGATCAGCACCAATAGCAACTGCAACTGGGTAGGGTTCACCGGGATGCGCTTCCTGCCATTCACGAAAATCAATCGCACCACCGCGGTGATCCAACCAGCGCATCACCAGTTTATTTTTCGCGAGCAACTGTTGGCGATAAATGCCGAGATTCTGACGTTTTTTGTAAGGGCCACGGGTAATGGTCAGCCCCCAAGTGACTAACGGGGCGACATCGCCCGGCCAGCAGTGCTGCACGGGGAGCTGGTATAAATCCACCTCATCACCGGTCAGAATTATCTCCTGACACGGTGCTTTGCTCAGCCGTTTAACCGGCATGTTCAGAATTTGCTTAAACAATGGCAGCTTATCAAACAAATCGCGTAAGCCTTTCGGAGGTTCCGGCTCTTTCAGCATTGCCATCCATTCGCCGACATCACGCAGTGCGCTGACATCGTCTTGCCCCATGCCCCACGCCACACGTTGTGGTGTACCGAACAGGTTGGCTAATACGGGGTGGCGTGAACCTTTCGGGTTTTCAAACAGCAATGCCGGACCTTGCGCACGTAAGGTGCGGTCAGCTATTTCGGTCATTTCCAGATAGGGGTCGATTTCCTGCGAGATGCGTTTGAGTTGGCCGCGTTCTTCCAGCAGACGTATAAAATCACGTAAGTCACGGTATTTCATAAAGGTTACCGGTCAATAAAACTGAGTTGATTATACGAACAGTTCACGGATTTGGCTTGCTGCGGACAACACGGATCGATGATAAACTTTGATCTGCTGGCCAAATTCCTGAAACGATCCCATGACTGAACCGCTACAAGCCGAATTATTGGCTAAAGTATCCCGCACCTTTGCGCTGACGATTCCTCAGCTACCAGCGCCATTGGCCGATTGGGTGGGTAATGCCTATCTGTTATGCCGGATCGCCGATACCATCGAAGATGAGCCAACGCTTTCTTGTGAAGAGAAAACCAATTTTATTCAGCTATTTCTCGATGTGCTGTCAGGTAAACAACCTGCGGAGTGTTTGCCTCAACAGCTTTCGCCGCATTTATCGTCGGGTACATCAGCAGCAGAACAAGAGCTGATTACGCAAACTGTCAGCGTCATTGCACATTACCAACAATTTCCCGCGGAAGTGCAGCAGATCCTGTTGCGCGGTGTGGCGATCATGAGTCACGGCATGACGCGTTATCAGACGCTGGCTTCTCCGCATGGGTTAGACGATCAAACGGCCTTAGATCACTACTGTTATGCGGTAGCTGGTGTGGTCGGTGAAATGTTGACAGCCTTGTTTATTGCTTATCGTCCGTCACTGAGTACGAAGCGCGAAGAGCTGGCGGCGCTCTCTGTGTCATTTGGCTTAGGTTTGCAGCTGACCAATATCCTGAAAGATGTCTGGGATGATGCGAAACGCGGTGTGTGCTGGTGGCCACAAACACTGGTGAGTCAACAAGGCATCGTCTGGCCACCGAGTGGTAACCCCACATTGATCGCGAGTCGGCAGGAATTAGTTGCCATTGCCCATGGTCATCTGCGCGATGCGCTGGAATACACGTTAGCGATACCGGCAGAAGAGCAGGGGCTGCGGCAGTTTTGTTTATGGGCTATCGGTATGGCCGTATTAACGCTGCAGAAGATCCAGCATTCTGATGCCTATCTTACCGGCCATAACGTCAAAATTACTCGCCGCGATGTGCGAAATGTCATTCTCGGTTGTCGCTTAACTGGCCGTTATGATCGTGGTTTGCGATGGCTGTTTGCTTGGTGGTCACGTGGTTTGGCATGTCAGCGCCGCTGTAGTCGGCAGCTATACCAGATCGTGAGTTGTTGGTAAGCTACAAACATAACTCATGAATACTATTTTTCTGCATCAGGAGAAACACCATGCAATGTCACCGTATCGAAGAGCTGCTGGAACTATTACAAGCGGAATGGCTGCAAGATCAAGATCTGACGCTGCTGCAATTTTTACAAAAAGTGGCTAATGAAGCCGGTTTTCCTGATGCGTTGGAAACCATCAGTGACGATACCCTGATCTATCAGCTGAAAATGCGTAGCCGTGGCGAAACTGAAATGATTCCCGGTCTCGCCAAAGACGCCGTCCCCGATTTTAAAGAAGCGATCCTGCGTGCCCGAGGCATCATTAAATAAGGCTTACATGCAATCTTCATTTCAGTTCCAATCGCTTACCCCAGAGCTGATCCTGTCGGCTCTGGCGGCACAGGGGTTATATCCCGAATCTGGTTTAACGCCCCTCAACAGCTATGAAAACCGTGTTTATCTGTTTCAGGCAGAAGATCGCCAGCGTTATGTCATCAAATTCTATCGCCCGGAACGCTGGAACCAAGCACAAATAAAAGAAGAACATCAGCTTACACACTATCTGGTTGAGCATGATGTTCCCGTACTTGCGCCCTTGGTTTGGCAAGGGGAATCGCTGCTATATATAGATGGTTTCTACTATGCGATCTGGCCATACCGAGCCGGTCGCGCTGTCGAACTCGATAATATGATGCAGTTGGAAGCAGTAGGGCAGGCGCTAGGGCGCTGGCACAGTTGTGTCGCTGACTATACGCTGGAACACCGTCCGGCTTTTAATGTGAGTAATCGTCTGACACGTCCGGTGGATTATTTACTGCAATATCAGCCATGGGGTAAAACGCAAAAACCATGGCCCGCATTACTTGCACAGTTGCAGCAGCAATTGC
The DNA here is from genome assembly GCA_028683735.1 of Tolumonas sp. Taxonomy (GTDB): domain Bacteria; phylum Pseudomonadota; class Gammaproteobacteria; order Enterobacterales; family Aeromonadaceae; genus Tolumonas. The sequence goes on from JAQUHG010000208.1 coordinate 3,433, forward strand.
AGGAACATGCTTTGTTTACTGTTCCGCAGTTAGCAATACACGGCGATTGTCACGCAGGTAATATCCTGTGGCGTGATGCACCCGCATTGTTGGATCTGGATGATTGCGTCATGGGGCCAGCCATTCAAGATATCTGGATGTTACTGTCAGGTGATGCAACCGAACAACGGCAGCAGATCTATACCATTCTTGACGGTTATGAAGTGTTCTGCGAGTTTGATGAACGCCAGCTGAGTTATATTGAACCTTTGCGTACACTGCGGATGCTTAATTATCTGGTCTGGCTGCATCAGCGTTGGCAAGATCCTGCTTTTCCATTGGCTTTCCCTTGGTTCAACGCTGACGACTATTGGCATCGCCAATTCCAACTATTGAGTGAGCAGGCGCAATTGTTGCAGCAGACTCCGCCGGTCATGAATAGTTACAACTGTTAGTCCGTGTTGAGCGATGACGATCGTGTTGGAAGGGAGTATCATTCCGCGCGTCGTTAGAAGAAGTGAGAATCAACGTGAACATCCTGCTTTTTGATTCCGGTATGGGTGGGCTATCTATTTATCAGGAAGTCCGCCGTCGTCTGCCCGAACATCGCTATGATTATCTGTTCGATAACGCCTTCTTTCCTTATGGTGAACAACCGGAACAGATCATTGTTGAGCGTTGTTGTTCGCTGATCACGCAACTGGTGCATGAACGCAAGATCGATCTGGTCGTCATCGCCTGCAATACTGCCAGTACGATCACCTTACCGGCCCTAAGAGCGGCGTTATCTATCCCCGTTGTGGGTGTGGTGCCCGCCATCAAGCCAGCCGCCATGTTGACACAGAATCGTTGTATCGCTTTATTGGCAACCCCTGCGACGGTGCAACGTCCTTATACCTCACAACTGATTGCCCAATTTGCTGCGCATTGTCAGGTATTAAAACTGGGGGTCACCGAACTGGTGATCCAGGCCGAACGTAAGATGGCGGGGTATGCAGTTGATGAGCAGGCCATCCGTTATGCACTACAGCCATTAACCGACCATTCATTACCACCAGATACACTAGTGTTGGGTTGTACTCATTTCCCGCTGTTGAAAGAAGAGCTCTACCGCATCATGCCGGGTGTCCAGCTGGTCGATTCCGGTGCTGCAATTGCCAAACGGGTCGCCACGTTATTACCGCACACGGCAAGCACTATCACTGACATGATCAATGGCCAGGCGTATTGCACGTTACTGGATGATGATGCGCATAAAAAAAGCCGCATTCTCATTGAATACGGCTTCCATTCATTGCAGCTGTTTGAACTTATGAACTAAAGCTCAGCTGAATTCGAGCTTTCATCTTCCGGCTTCAGCTCTTTCTTTTCATTTGCTTCGCGTACTTTCAAGGTGCGCTGCAAATATTCGGTCTCATTCAGTGTCGCAATGGCAGAATCAGCAGCTGCCGCTGGCATCTCCACAAAACCATAGCCCCGACGTTTACCTGTATCACGATCTTTCACCAGACGAACCGACAATACCAAACCATGTTCGGCAAATAAGCTACGGATCGCCGCTTCGTTGGCGCGGTATGGCAAGTTACCCACATAAATTGTTTTCACTTCACCGGCATAATCTGCACGAGTGATTACAGGCGTATCATCGTTCTGTTCAATGTCTCTAACAGGGGATGTTGCTTTTGCAGCTGCAGACTTAACTGGTGCAACGGGTTTGGTAGAAGGAAGAGTAGAGGTGTTTTGCTGCGTTGCTGAATGACAAAGAACAAAGAGGGGAGAAACTAAACCGCCAATGGCAATGCCCAGACCAATCATAGGAGAAATGAAATAGCCGATGATTGCTAGCACGGCAGTGGCCAATACACAAAATGAATAACGTGGTGGAATGTTCATTGAATAGCACTCACTAAAATTGTTGTTATAGAGATGATGTCACCACCCATGGTAGATGCTTATGACAATAGCTGCCATTGAGATACTGCTTTAACGCTAGCCAGTTAACATTTTCTCTTAGTAGCTTCTGATAAATCACAATAAAAGGATAGAGAAAACAGCGCAAAACTCTCAATTCTGTGGATAAATATGTGAATAATTGCGTACAGGGTGTGGGCAATTAATAATGTGAAAATAATCACAAAATTTGCTTGCCTAAAAAAGTTCGGTCCCTATAATGCGGCCCCACTGAGACGGCAGACGCCAACACAGAGCGAGTTAAGCAGTTGTGACGAACAACGCTTGACAAGCAAACGGGAAAGCGTATGATTCGCGTCCCTGACCTAACGGT
>JAQUHG010000209.1 GCA_028683735.1 Tolumonas sp.
AACTCATGATGGCAGCTCATCAGAAGTCAGTTGGCGCGCCCGGTTCTCCAGCAATACCGGAATATCATCTTCCACCGGATTTGCCAGTTTATCGGCCCGACACACTAACTCAGCTCGCTCTTTGTCATAATTCAGTTTGCCTTTACAGATTGGGCAAGCGACGATTTCCAGTAATTTATAATCCAGTGCCATGGCGAAGCTCCTTCAGTTGAGCAAGTAATCGGGTAGCAAATTTATCCGGCAATTGCGCGGTAACAGGTAGATACCACCAATTTTCTAAAGCAAAGTCCCGGCATTTCACCGCATCTTTTTCTGTCATGATCAGCGGGCGTAAAGCAAACCGCTGCTGGAGTTCATCGGCATTAAATTGCTGATGATCAGCGTAAGCTACCTGCTGATTTAGCGCATAACCTTGCTGTAATAGACTATTAAAAAAACGGGGCGGATAACCGATGCCGGCCAACGCATCTACTGCACCGGTAATTATCGCAACATGATTGGTACGAACATTCCGCAATGGCGCGGGTTGTAGCGACATTTTGATTTCGTCAGGTCGGGCCTGCCCGCCATTACAGATAACCGCCATGACTTGCCGTAGTCGGGACGGCGTTTCACGCAATGGCCCCATTGGCATCAGCCAGCCGTTTCCTAAACGACGTTCGCCATCCATCACGGCTAATTCGATATCGCGTTGTAATGCATAATGCTGCAAACCATCATCACAGATGATGACATCAACACCGCATTGCTCGACCAGAAGCTGCACGGCAGACGCCCGCTTGGGTGCCACGGCTACCGGACAACCGCAGCGCTGATAAATCAGCACCGGTTCATCACCCGCTTCAGCCGCAGTAGCTGCAGAGTGTAACAAATAAGGATAATGCGGCGCTTTACCGCCATAACCACGACTGACCACACCAGGCCGATAACCCGCCTTGGTGAGTAAATCCACCAGCCACAACACCACGGGAGTTTTCCCGTTACCACCCACCGTAATATTACCAACGACAATGACAGGTACAGGTGCCCGATAGCTACGGATCCAGCCAGCACGATATAGCCCACGGCGGGCCGTCGTCAGTAATGCAAACAGTAGTGCCAGTGGCGCAAATAACCAGTTAACCCAACTGCGGCGATACCAGAGCCATTCAATCATGAGGCTTGTGCGCCCATTTGCGTGCGACGTAATAAGGCATAAGCACCACCCATTTCCAGTAATTGATCATGGGTACCACGTTCTACTATCTGGCCTTCATCCACAACCAATATTTCATCAGCCTTCTCAATAGTAGAAAGGCGATGAGCAATCACCAACGTGGTGCGGTTTTTAGTCAGAGATTCCAACGCGGTTTGAATGCGACGTTCTGATTCCGAATCTAGTGCTGAAGTTGCTTCATCCAACAACAAAATTGGCATGTCACGCAATAATGCGCGGGCAATCGCCAGACGCTGACGTTGTCCGCCAGACAGTGTGGCGCCATTTTCACCAATGATTGTGTCGTAACCTTGCGGCATTTTAGTAATAAATTCATCCGCGTTAGCTAACTTGGCAGCTTCGATAATTTGCTCTCGGGTAAACTGTTCTTCTGCCGCGTAGGCTATGTTGTTGGCAACCGAGTCATTAAATAAATGTACGTTCTGTGATACCAGCGCAAATTGGCGACGTAAATCACGCAAACGATACTCACAGATATCATGACCATCCAATAGGATCTGGCCCTGCTGAATATCATAAAAGCGGGTTAACAAACTGGCGATCGTACTCTTACCGGAACCTGAACGGCCAACCAGCGCCACTGTTTTACCCGGTTCAATAGCAAAACTGACCTCGCGTAATGCCGGAGCATCTTTGGTTGGATAGGTGAAAGTAACATTTCGGAATTCGATCTGTCCCGCAGCATGGGTCAGTTCGCGTTGTCCGTTGTCGTTTTCCAACGGTAAATCAATCACATCAAATAAGCTTTGGCACGCAGCAATACCCCGTTGAAACTGCACATTCACCTGAGTCAGGTTTTTTAGTGGTTTCAATAACCCGAATAATGCCGAGATTACTGCAGCAAATGAACCCGCCGTTAATTGGTGGCTGATCTCAGGAAAGGTGGCCAGATAAAGAACGAGCGATAATGCCGTAGAAGCAATAAATTGGACAATCGGAGAACCAACCGCGTCAGCAACTACCATTTTCATATTCTGCTGGCGCACAGAGTTACTAACGCGAGTGAAACGTTCAGCTTCAATCTCTTGACCGCCAAACATTAATACTTCTTTATGACCACGCAACATCTGCTCCGTTGAGGTAGTGATGTTTCCCATCGCATGTTGCAGTTGGCGACTAAGCTTTCTAAAACGTTTACTGATGACCGAGATAAGCACACCAACAATTGGGCCAATCACAAAAAAGATAAGCGACAATTGCCAAGAATAATAGAACATCAAAGCCAGCAAGCCGATGACGGTACAACCTTCGCGGATCAGCGATATCAAGGTTGAACTGGCAGCAGAAGAGACTTGCCCTGCATCATAGGTCACTTTAGATAACAGACTACCGGTGTTGTTTTTATCAAAGAAGGACAGCGGCATACCCATTAAATGGGAAAATACTTTTTGCTGTAACCGCATAACAACGGTATTCCCCACCCAGGCCATAAAATAGTCAGAGATGAAGTTACACACACCACGCATGGCAACCAACCCCATGATCATCAGCGGCAACCAAATCATGACCGAATGTTCTTTACCGGTTAAACCATCATCCAGTAATGGTTTTATCAGTGACAGCATGAAGGTATCCACACCTGCATAACCGACCATACCAATACTGGCAATCACCAGGCCTTTTCGACGTCCGGTGGTATATCCAAGAAGACGTTTCAGAATCGGCCAACTGGCTTGCGGCGCTGCATCGTGTGCTTTGTGAGACATGAAAGATTCAAACCTTGCTGCAAAATGACCTGTCATTTTAGCGGGTGATCGCCGACTAACCAAGCATCCATCTGCCGATACCAAGGTTGAGAACGGCGAAAAGGCTTAATATCGATACTATTTTGGTTAATTTCAAAGCTGACCAAGCCATCAGTGGCCGTGATCCATTGTTGCGAGTGAAGATAACGAGCCACTATTTCCGCATGAGGATGATGCCAGCGGTTTTGATATCCGGCACTGTGGACCACATATTTTGGTGTAACCGCTGCAATAAAAGCCAATGAAGAGGATGACCTACTGCCATGATGGGGTGATGACAAGATATCACTGCGCAGCAAACCGGCAGGTAAAGTAGTTAACTCCGACTCTGCTTGGTGTTGCACATCGCCCGTTAATAATACGCTGTGATTGCCGTCACTAATACGCAGCACACAAGAGTCTTCATTTATGTCACCACCCGATGAATTTTGCGGTGACAAGATAGTGAGTTGTAACTGACCCCAGTCCCATTGCTGCCAGCGTTGGCAAATTTGCGTCTCTGCATTTAGTTTTGCGGAAGATACAATATGCGCCTGAGGATATTTTTGGTTAATACGCTGCCAGTTAGCTGCATGATCTTTATCGCGATGGCTTACTATCAGATAGTCCAATTGCTGTATTCCACGGTAATCCAGCATCGGAAAAATCGCTGCATCAGCCATATTGTATCCGCCGGGATACGAATCGCCGGTATCAAACAATAGCGCTCGATTGCCCTGACTCACCAAGACGGATAACCCTTGCCCGATATCCAGCATATCCACTCGCCAGTCAGGCTCTGACTCACAACCGGCAAACAATAATCCGCAGATGGCTAATAACAACAAACCAAATTCGCGCTTTATGACCACCGGAGTAAACCGCCAGATGAGCCAAACCGTCAAACTCCAGAACAGCATTCGTTGTTGATAGGCAGAAAGCGACAGCCAACCAGATCCCCAATGTTGAACCCATTCCAACATGGACATTAACCAGTGCAGTTGCAGATCACACAACCAAAAGCCCAAACGCGCTAATGCGGGAAAAATGGGTACTAATAACCCAGAAACCAGCCCAATAGGTACAATTGAAAAAGTAAACCATGGCGCAACAGGAATGTTAATTAAGACACTACTGACACTCAGGCCATCAAACAACACCAGCTGAAAAGGCAACAGCAGCACTGTCATTAACCACTGAATTTGCCACATAGATGGCTTGCGCCATAAAAAACCAGCAATACCTAAGATCCCGACCGCAATAAAAGAAAGCCAGCTACCGGCTGAAAATACCGACCAAGGATCAATCGTGAGCATAATAGCTAGAGCGACCAGCCAGATCCGGATTGCCGACCATTCCCGTTGCCAAAGCCTTAACACCACCCAGATCCCAAGCATGATCAGCGACCTGACAGTGGGTGCTGAAAAATCGGCTAACGCACTGTATAACAGCGCAAAACCCATTCCGATCAACCAATGGATGGCCGGGAGCTTGTCTGCAAAACGTTGCAGCAATAAACGAGACAATGCCATACCAATCCAGGCAATAAGCCCAATATGCATGCCGGAAATTGCTATGAGATGGATTAAGCCGGTATCACGAAGTGTCTGCCAGTCGTCTTTATCAACATCCTGTTGTTCACCATAAATCAACGCCATCAATAGTTCAGGTTGATAAAATTGATGCATTAGCTGGCGAGATTTATCCAGCCACTGCTCACGCCAGTGGTGATTAGCCTGATAGGTCAATGCGAGTTGACTGATTGTGCCGGTCGCAGTGACCCCTTGCCCCAGCAACCAGCGCTCAGCATTAAATCCGGCTGAATTCCCCAAACCATGGGGTATTTTCAGTTTTGCTAAAATATGGAGTTTATCGCCACGTTTCAGCCGATATTTATTATTGTTTAACGTTAATCGAATTGTCGGTTCGAGCCAAAATGCCTGCTGATTGATCTGCTGAGCAGAAACTAAGAGTTGCTGGTGATCTGATTTCTGATAGGCCTGAGTAACAGTTACATCTAGCTCATGCTGCGCAGGCATTTCCAGATGTTGAGTTTTTAACCAACAGAGTTGCAGATTAAAAAAAACAACGGCCCAAGCAAGACCACATAAAACAGCACCAGAAAATCGATAACGAAACAGTAAAAGCAACCCGAAGAGTAAAACTGCACACCCTAACCAAATTGGTGGCAACTCAGGCCAGATCAATGCAGTACAGACACCCAAGGCTATTCCCAACAGCAACCTTTCCACGATTGATCTCTTAATTAAGTCATTGAATTGCTATTTTCTCGTTCTGAATAGGCGGCTAAAAGCTGTTGGTTTTTACGTTTCAGGGATATTTTGCGTTCAAAAAATCAACGATCAGATCTCAGGAGGTTGCTTATTTCACATAAAAGGGAGAAAACTACCCCTGATTTACACACGCACCATCTAATGAGTGTCATAATCGGCCGACATTATGTTGTTGTAGTTTGATGCGTTGTCTCTAACTGATTAGTAAAATAACCATGAGACTACCGGGCAGGAATGGGGTGAAAAATACAATAAGATGGACATTCTAATTTCCATTTTCTCTGATTATGGCTATGTAGCCGTTTTCGTTATGCTGTTACTTTGTGGTTTTGGCCTACCGATCCCTGAAGATATCACGCTGGTTGCAGGCGGAATAATTGCCGGTTTAGGTTATGCAGATGTGCATACTATGTTTGCCGTATGCATGGCTGGGGTACTGATTGGCGATGGCACTATGTTTA
>JAQUHG010000210.1 GCA_028683735.1 Tolumonas sp.
TTTCCGTAAAAATCTGACCCGTGAATTTAAATTTGAGGACAAAGTAGAGATGGATAACGCTCGCCCAATCCGCCGTGCCCTGCTCAGCGTTTCTGACAAGACCGGTATCGTGGAGTTCGCCCGTGCCCTGCAACAACGAGGTGTCGAACTGCTCTCCACTGGCGGCACTGCGCGCCTGCTCGCTGACGCTGGCTTGCCTGTTACCGAGGTTTCCGACTATACCGGCTTCCCGGAAATGATGGATGGCCGCGTTAAAACCCTGCATCCGAAAGTTCACGGTGGCATTTTAGGTCGCCGCGGTATTGATGATGCCATCATGGCGCAACATACCATCAGCCCAATCGATCTGGTTGCTGTTAACCTTTATCCGTTTGCTGCGACGGTCGCAAATCCAAACTGTGCACTAGAAGACGCCATCGAAAACATCGATATTGGCGGCCCAACGATGGTGCGTTCAGCGGCGAAAAATCACAAAGACGTGACTATCGTGGTCAATGCGAAAGATTACACCCGTGTCGTAGCGGAAATGGATGCCAATGCCAACTCGCTGACCTACGCGACCCGCTTTGACTTAGCTATCGCCGCATTCGAACACACCGCCGCCTACGACGGTATGATTGCTAACTATTTTGGCACTAAAGTACCAACTTATGGTGTGCAAGACGAAGCCAGCGCCGACTCTAAATTTCCGCGCACTATCAATTTCCAGTTCATCAAAAAACAAGACATGCGTTATGGCGAAAACAGCCATCAAGCCGCTGCTTTTTATGCCGAAGCTGACGTACAGGATGCCTGTGTTTCGACTGCGACTCAGTTGCAAGGTAAAGCGCTGTCATACAACAACATCGCGGATACCGATGCCGCATTGGAATGTGTCAAAGAGTTTGCGGAACCGGCCTGTGTCATCGTCAAACATGCCAATCCATGTGGCGTTGCATTAGGCAGTGATATTCTGGAAGCCTATAACCGCGCTTACCAGACTGATCCGACTTCAGCCTTTGGCGGCATCATCGCATTTAACCGTGAGCTGGATGCAGCAACTGCGGAAGCTATCGTGAGCCGTCAGTTTGTTGAAGTAATTATTGCGCCAATTGTTAGCGAAGAAGCAAAAGCTGTGGTCGCGAAAAAAACCAATGTACGCCTGCTGGAATGTGGTCAATGGCAAGGTAAAGCAACCGGCTTTGACGTGAAACGTGTTAACGGTGGCCTGCTGGTACAAGATCGCGATCAAGGCATGGTGACCTTAGACGATCTGAAAGTCGTGACCAAACGCCAGCCAACTGAACAAGAACTGCAAGATCTGCTGTTCTGCTGGAAAGTTGGTAAATACGTTAAATCCAACGCCATTGTGTATGCTAAAGGCAGTATGACTATCGGTGTCGGCGCAGGTCAAATGAGCCGTGTTTATTCTGCTAAAATTGCAGGAATCAAAGCCGCCGATGAAGGTCTGGAAGTAAAAGGTTCCGTCATGGCCTCTGATGCCTTCTTCCCGTTCCGTGACGGTATTGATGCTGCAGCCGAAGCAGGTATCACTTGTGTCATTCAGCCAGGCGGTTCAATGCGTGATCAGGAAGTGATTGATGCAGCCGATGAACATGGTATGGCGATGGTATTTACCAATATGCGTCATTTCCGTCACTAATCTTTTCCCGTGCTGCCCTGGCAGGCAGAATGCTTCGTTGCTGCCGGAATGTGCATCCTCATTGACCATCAGTCAACTGCGGTGCCCCTCCCGACCAGCGCCTCGCCTTCTATCCTGCCAGAACACCACTTAGATTTTTAAATTGATGTACTGAATTTTAAAAATTAAGAGAGAATCAAATGAACATCTTAATTATCGGTAATGGCGGTCGTGAACATGCACTTGCATGGAAGGCCGCCCAATCACCATTAGCCGACAAAGTGTTTGTCGCCCCAGGCAACACCGGTTCAGCCCGTGAAGCCAAAGTCGAAAATGTAAATATCAGTGCGACTGATGTTCCAGCATTACTGGCCTTTGCCAAAGAACAAAACATCGGCCTGACCATTGTTGGCCCGGAAGCACCGCTAGTGATTGGTGTTGTTGACGCTTTCCGTGCTGAAGGCTTGAAGATTTTTGGCCCAACACAGGCAGCAGCTCAATTGGAAGGCTCAAAAGCGTTCACTAAAGATTTCTTAGCACGCCATAACATTCCTTCTGCGGCTTACCAGAACTTTACTGAAATCGAACCAGCTCTGGCTTATCTACGCCAGCAAGGCGCACCGATTGTGGTAAAAGCTGACGGTTTAGCCGCGGGTAAAGGCGTGATCGTTGCTATGACACTCGAAGAAGCCGAAGAAGCCGTACGTGATATGCTTTCCGGTAACGCCTTTGGTGATGCCGGCAGCCGTGTTGTGATCGAAGAGTTCCTTGATGGCGAAGAAGCCTCGTTCATCGTCATGGTCGATGGCAAAAACGTGCTGCCAATGGCCACCAGTCAGGATCATAAACGCATCGGTGATGGCGATACCGGCCCTAACACTGGTGGTATGGGCGCTTACTCACCCGCACCCGTTGTTACACCGGAAGTACATGATCGCGTCATGCAACAAGTGATTTGGCCAACCGTGCAAGGCATGGCTGCAGAAGGTAACCCGTATACTGGTTTCTTGTATGCCGGTTTGATGATCGACAACCGAGGCAACCCAAAAGTAATCGAATTTAACTGCCGTTTTGGTGATCCAGAAACACAACCAATCATGCTGCGTATGCGTTCTGATTTGCTGGAATTGTGTCTGGCTGCATGTGCTGAACAATTAGATCAGAAAACCGCCGATTACGACCCGCGCCCAGCCGTAGGTGTTGTGTTAGCCGCAGCCGGTTACCCGGCAGAAGTGCAAAAAGGCGATATCATCGAAGGTCTGTCGACGAATGAATCAGATGCCGCCAAAGTCTTCCACGCCGGCACCGCTGAGCAAAATGGCCATGTGATCACCGCTGGCGGTCGCGTATTGTGTGCGACAGCCCTGGGTCAAACAGTGGCAGAAGCGCAGAAAAACGCCTATACCTTAGCAGCCACCATCCATTGGGATGGGATCTACTATCGTAAAGACATTGCCTGGCGCGCGATTGCACGCGAACAGCAATAAAAAACAAGGTGCAATCGCAACAATGTCAAGTTTGCATTGCACCTTTTGTTCCTGTCAGAAATACAAAAATAATAGAAGAATCAATCTCCTATCAGCAATATCAAAGATAAAATTTTCTTTTCCCGTCACAATTTTGCAATCTTAAATTAGTTAGACTCATCAGAGCGTAGACGTGTTGTATATCAACGACTACACTTGAATTGTGCTCGATCAGGATTGAGCATCCGCTCTCTCATCTAAAACAGGAATACAGTTTAACTGTAAGGAAACATATCATGAAAAAACAATCCGGTTTTACCCTTATTGAATTGATGATCGTAGTAGCGATCGTAGCAATTTTGGCCGCAATTGCGATGCCAGCTTATCAAACTTACACTAAGCGCGCTAAATTCTCTGAAGCTATTGCAGCTTCTGGTCCAGCAAAAACAGCTATTGAAGTTTGTGTACAAGGTGCAGAAACTAATGCCGTAGCACAAAATTGTGATGATGCTGGCCGAGCTGCTCTTGTTAATGCCATAGGAACTAGCACTCCAAATGTTCTTGCTGCAACGTCAACATCACAGGGCACAGCAACAGCATCTGGCGTATCAGATGCTGGTGTTATTTGGGTTCAGGGAACGGCAGCTGTTGATAGTGTTAACTTCCAGTTGGCTGTAAGTGGCGGTCTATCAACAGTGTCTGCAGGACAGGCAATCCAATGGACGAGAACTGGTGGGAGCTGCGTTGCTGCTGGTCTATGTTAATTCTAATTAGTTTAAAATAAAAAGAAATTACGAGCTTTATGCTCGTAATTTCTTATTAATCAAAAGGAAATCTATAACGTGAATGCTCCCGCCAATGGTTTGTTAGTCAGTCTTATCCGTGCCGGTATCATTCAAGATCACCAGTCCTCCCAACTGCAAGATAAAGCGCGCAGTGAAAAGAAAACGCTTGTTACTTACCTGATAGATAACGACATTATCAGCAGCAGTCAGTTAGCTGAACTTTGTGAACAGGAATATGGTATCCCCCTTTTAGATCTCGATGCCTTCGAATTAACCGAGATCCCCCCTAAATACCTCAATGCTAAACTAATTGAAAAACACCACGCCTTACCCATTTATACCCAAGGCAACACGCTGTTTATTGCAGTTTCTGACCCCACCAACGTCACTGCACTGGAAGATTTTGGTTTCACGTTTAGTCTGCATACCGAAGCATTGTTAGTTGACGAACGTAAACTACAAAAAGCAATTCAGTGCCTTACCGACCCGACTGAAGATGATTTTGCCAAATCCATGTCTGATGACAGCATCGGCGAAATTGAAGTTGGTGATGTTGATGATGCTCGTCTGCAGGAAACGGTCGAAAGTAACAGTGAAGACGATGCCCCGATCGTTAAATATATTAATAAAGTTTTATTGGACGCCGTTCGTAAAGGCGCGTCTGACTTACACTTCGAACCGTATGAAAAAAAATACCGCATCCGCTTTCGTATTGACGGTATTTTGTATGAAGTTGCCACCCCGCCCGTTAATTTGGCCAATCGTTTTTCCGCACGCTTAAAAGTAATGGCCCGCCTAGATATTGCCGAACGTCGTTTACCACAAGATGGCCGTATTAAGTTAAAACTAGCCAAGAATCGTTCGATTGATCTTCGTGTCAGCACCTTGCCTACCATGTGGGGCGAAAAAGTCGTATTACGTATTCTTGATTCATCGGCCGCCAGCCTGAATATAGAGATGTTGGGCTTTGATGATAAACAGAAAAAACTCTATCTCGACACACTTGCTAAACCACAAGGCATGATTTTAGTCACTGGTCCAACCGGTTCAGGTAAAACCGTGTCACTGTATACTGGCTTAAATATTCTCAATACCAGTGAATGTAATATTTCCACGGCTGAAGATCCGGTAGAAATTAACCTCGCGGGTATTAATCAAGTGCAAATTAACCCTAAAGCTGGGCTTACTTTTGCCAATGCTTTACGTTCATTTCTGCGTCAAGATCCCGATGTGGTGATGGTCGGTGAAATCCGCGATCTGGAAACTGCAGAAATTGCGATTAAAGCCGCGCAAACCGGTCACTTGGTGTTATCAACGCTACACACTAATTCATCGGCCGAAACACTCACTCGTTTGCTGAATATGGGTGTCCCTGCATTTAATGTAGCCTCTTCTGTTACTCTTATTATGGCGCAACGCTTGGCTCGTCGCCTTTGCCCGCATTGTAAACAACCACACCATATTCCTGATAGTGAGTTATTGGAGATGGGCTATACTCATGATGAAGTTGCAGCAGGAATTACACTATACAAACCAATAGGATGCAGCGAGTGTTCAAATGGTTATAAAGGCCGAGTGGGTATTTATGAGATGATGCCGATGTCAGAAAGCATTGCCAATCTCATCATGGAAGGCGGTAATTCGTTACAGATAGCACAAATGGCGATTAAAGAAGGCATGATGACACTTTATCGTTCAGGGCTTGAGAAAGCACGTATCGGTGTTACCAGTCTGGCTGAAGTAAACCGGGTAACTTGTGTCTAATTTAAGGAAGAATAATTATGGCTGTGGCTCAAC